>DAYE01000045.1 GCA_002506745.1 Euryarchaeota archaeon UBA33 | reverse complement strand
CACCCTGAGTTTCGCACTTAGATAAATGTTAAGTGTCTTCAGCAGCTTGTGTTTTATTGGTGATAAAATACAAACCGTACTGAAGACACCACACAACATAAAGCTAAACCAAAATAAGACCTTTCCGATTGGAACCCTCCAAACCGTTACAAACATTTTTGAAGAACTAGATCTCCCACCACTCCTCAACAGCCTCAAACATTGCGGTCATCAGCTCAGCGGGCTCGTCACCGGGCTTGTCTCCTACAAAATGACCGAAGACCTCTCCGTGAGCAGATGTCATCAATGGATGATCAATCCATTGATCCTGGACTATCTCCATTTATCAGATCCTGGAGATGATGCACTCTACCGCGGCCTTGCACTACTTGGAGAGAACCGACATCAGATCCTCAGCCACCTCCTCCACATCCTGAAAGACCACTACGACGTCGGACTGGATATGGTGTTCATGGATTGGACCAGTTCCCACTTTGAGGCCAAACCAACCAGTCTCATCAAATACGGGTACAGCCGGGATCACCGCCCAGACCGACCACAGGTCACTATCGGTCTGGCCCAGGACCAACACTCGCAACTCCCCGTGGGACTGAGCATACAACCCGGGAACATCAACGATCAACAACACTTCAAGATCACCTACCAGCAGATCAAACCAGGACTACGGACCGGTAGCGTCCTGGTTTTCGATGCCGGCGCGACCGGCATCCCGAACCTCGAACTTCTCGTATCAGATAAGATGAAGTATCTCTGCCGTATGAAACTCAACACGAGCGACATCACACACCATCTGAACACGTTCAACAAGGAGGAATGGACACCCATTATAACTGGGAACAAAGGCGAGCAGGTGTACGGGAAGAAACTGATGTTCCCCAGCAGGACCAAATACCTGTATTTCTCCCAGAACCTCTACGATGATACCATGATGAACCGACGGAAACACCTCGAACAGGAATACGATGAGGCACTGAGCCTCTGGAAAACTATACAGGAACAGAAACGACCACGTGAGAAATACCGCAGCAGCAACCACTTCCTCCAGACACATCTCTCCTACACCTTCCCGCTCACGGGTCTCTCCCGTGAGCAGGCTATTGAACGTGCGTTGCAGCTGTCCATCACCGGGAAAGAAGGATTTTTTGCACTCGTTTCAAACAAAGATTTCTCACTTCACGAGGCCCTCCAATATTACCGTGAAAAGGACGGCGTGGAGAAGCTGTTCAACAGCATGAAAAACGAACTNNTGAAAAAACGTGTTTTTTCCAATTTTGATTCGATTAATACCCTGATTTTTTGTGGAAAAACGCCGGGATCATAGGTTTTTTAGCCTATTGTCTGGCTGAAAACTCACGAAAAGTGTGATGTGCGAAATGTGTCCTAATCAAGAAAAGAACGATCATCTGCGAAAGTCAGGATTCACACCGATGATTTCGTATTCTGATGTCACTTCATTGAATCCAACTCTGACTGTCAAAATAGCAGGGTTATCATCGATAACCAGAATCTTTTTTTTTCGTATTACCTTTGTGTAGTACTATTTTTATTTCCTAGTATCCTATTGATGCGCTGTTTTATATCATTGATTACAAATGGTTTTTCGATGAAATCATCACCGAGGAGTTTTCCTGCTTTTTTTGCAATGTTATCTGTTCGCGCAGTGAGAAACACGACGGGGATTTTCCTCCATTCATCATGTTCTTTTATTTTTTCATACGTCTCCCAGCCACTCATATCAGGCATCATGATGTCAAGGAAGATAAGGTCAGGTATTGGGTTGTTTTGTAAGAGATCAAGGCATTGCTTGCCACTTTCTGCTCCAATCACCTGATATTCTTTTGTTTGATCCTCCAACCCATATTTTATTGAGACAATGACATCAATGTTATCATCCACAATCATGACTTTTTTAACCATGATCCCACCCTCGTCGATATTATTTATCCTCTATTTATATTAGTACTTTGCCGATGCAATCTTTTTTTGTTACTTCATTATCATATGATGGTTTTGTACGGGTGATGACTTAGGAAGTATTGTTGCCATTGTTCGATTTTTTTTTCGTTGTTGGTAATGTAAAATAAAACGTAGATCCTTTTCCAAGGCCTGGGCTTTCCGCCCATATTTTACCGCCGTGCTTTTCAACAATGCGTTTGCATATAGAAAGGCCAAGGCCAATACTATCAAGATAGTGTCTACTAATATCTGCTTTATAAAACTCATGAAAGAGATGCTCAAGCTGTTCACTGGTCAGGCCGATTCCATTGTCTTTAATCGAGACGATGACCTGATATCCTTCATCTTTTGCATCAATGGTAATTTGGTTTTCTAACGGTGACGAATATTTGACTGCATTAACAATGATATTGTCGAATAACTCCTTTATCTGAATAGCATCCACTTGAACGATTAACTGTCTCGAAATGTTATTGCTGATGGTGATGTTTTTCTCAAGAAACATTAGTTTTTTTGTCTGCAGTACCTCGTTGACCTCGTCGTAAAGCATGATTTCTTCAACATCAAGGAACGTCGACTTCGCGTTCAACTGTGCAAGTTCCAATGTTTTATTGACAAGGTTCCTCATGAAATTCACATTGTTGATGCAAATGTTAAGCAATTCGAGAAGCTTGGCATCGTGTTCACGTTGTTTTATCAGGGGCAGTAAGGTATTGAGTGGGGTGAGCGGTGTCTTGAGGTCATGGCCGAGTTGATTGATGAAGTCGTCTCCTTGAGAGCTTTCGCGATATCACGCACCACCCATCTGCCTTTTAAAAAACCGAACATCTGCGGATCCTCCTGGAGCAATTCAGGGATGATCTGCTTCGCTTGGTTCCCTTTACGAGCAGGACGACCAGTTGGATGCTTCATCCGAAACCCATCGATACCTTTCCTCTTATAAAGCGTGCACCATACAAAAACCCTGTTCTCGGTCACGCCTAACTGTTTTCCAACCTGCTTTGCAGTTTTTCTATCCCCTCGCATCAATACACCAAGAGCAGCACGATACTCACGTGCATCCTTTGTTGAATACATGAATTTCGTGAGTTCTTTCCGCTGCCTATCTGATAAAACAATGCCTGCTTTCCTAGCCATACATATCCCATCCTATATGGCTAGT
>DAYE01000068.1 GCA_002506745.1 Euryarchaeota archaeon UBA33 | reverse complement strand
AAGACTCATTATTTGCGTTTATACATAAACCGTATGACAGCAATGATAAGTAGTATGACACCTGCTACAGCCGAGAGCGTGCCGACACCTGAGCCGCGCATGGGGGCGCCACGAATATTTATTATTGCTTCTCCAACGATCACGAGGATTATTCCTAATACAGCCAGTATTATGGCATGCATGTTTCTATTATCCTTAGTCTGTCCTTTTTCATCCATTTTAAAATCCTCCGTTATTTACTTCTTTTCTTTTCAATTAAAAAATTATAAATTAACCGTTGTAATCTTGTTTGAGTATTTCACTATTGTGTTTTTTTTTTTCTTGCGGGCTTTATATCCATACTCTGCAATCCCTCCAGCGGCTTTTCCTCATTTTTTATCAATCGGATTTCCGTCCATTGCTGAAAAAAAGATACCTATTAATCCACAGTATATATGTTATTTTTTCACTCTTTTCAGCATCTTCCCCGGGATAGTTCAGTAGCTTCATAAGTTATAAGGAGATAAACCCCCTCAATTGTAACAATTGTAATAATTTATTTTCTTAACATAACATTTATAGTCCGTATAGTTTTATGAATATTGAAAGAGGAGCATCATATGCGGAAAATGGTAATTTATTCTATGTTTTGTTTACTACTACTCATAATGGTCCCTATGACGATAGGGGTCAACATTCAACGAATGTCAGAAGGAATACCTGCACTCTTTGATTGGACTCGTTTACAAGGGCTTGTGACACGACATCGCCATGTGCGTATCAATGGTTATGAGTATGTGGAATTTAATGCGATTTTCCTGCATTATAGAACCCACTGGTTTGGTAACATACGATCAGGGTTTTTCCATCATTTTGAAAGAATAGTACTTCCTTCATTTCATTATGGTTACTTAGGAAGTCATTTCGTGCTTGCGAAATTCAAAGTAGGATTGGCTCCCTATTAGGACCAAAAGATTAATCTATTAACGAAACAAATCGCTCTACTGGCATAGGCGTATCATAATATATTGAGATATACCCGACTCCATTTTGAAATGATACGAACACAATGTTTATATCCTACAGAAGAAATCTATCCGCATGAATTGGAGAGACCTACTGTTTAACGCGTACACCCTAGCGTTTATTTTTTTGCTCATCGCGTTGCTTATCATTACTTGGGCATTTTTTATCTAAGAAAAGAGAATCAATACAACCGCGTCACACTATAGTCAGCCAATGCGATAAGCATATCTTTGCTTTCAGAGGAATCGACACTCTCAAGACATTTTTTCGAGGTGCCTCTGAATTCCGATAACTTGTTTTCCGCAAAATCGATGGACCCATAGGAACGGAACATATCGATGATCTCTCGGACATCATGTTGAGTCGCACTTTCATCTCCGACGACCTTCAGCATTTTTTTGCGATCTTTCTCATCTACTTCAGTTAACGCATGCACAAACATCAGGGTGCGTTTTCCATTCAGGATGTCACTACCGATCATCTGTTTTCCTAAGACACTCTGCTCTGTCAGGATGTTCAACAGATCATCTTTTATCTGAAACATTAGGCCAAACAAGGTTCCATATTCAGCGAGATTCTCGACTTGTTTGCTACTGCCTTTGCCGATCAACGCGCCTCCTTTCCCAGCAAGATAATACAGCTGACCTGTTTTTTTCTCAATCATCCTCATATACTGCGGGATGGTCACATCAAGCCGGACAGCAAATTCAATATCTAAGGCTTCCCCTTCATAGAAGTTCTTTGCTGCATCTGCGATGGATCGAATGATTTCCTTGTATGTCACTGAATTAAGCTCCGGAGGCGCCATGAAGGACAGCATCCGGTAGGTCTCACCAATCAACGCGTCCCCCGCGAGAATCGCGAACGGCACCCCGAATTTTTCATGGGTAGTCTGCAGGCCTCTGCGCCATTTATCCTTATCGATGATGTCATCATGGACAAGCGTGGAGTTATGCATGTACTCTAAAGCGATACCAAACGGAATCGTCGTTTCAGGCACACCACCGACCGCTTCACAGGCAAGCATGGCAAGAATCGGACGGAGCCGCTTGCCACCAGACAGGGGAATCCAGCGTAACGCATCATAAAATATCTCAGGCTCCCGTGGTTTCAGATTACCGGTCAACGCACGATCAAAAATCGATGCTCGCTCCTTGAGTATCTCCTCTAAATCCATGTTTCTCACCTCAGCTAATGACAAGTTGTATCTCTGATTCTAACGTTAATCCTAGGAACTCAGCCATCCGTATCACCTTTATGTTCTCCAAAAGAATCGATTCTTTTATCCCCATGGAAAGCATTGAGGTGTAACACGCGTAGAAATGGGCGCCCATATCCCTTGCCTGGTACATCAGCTCCGCAAGGACGATGCCGCCTCTGCGTTTTATGGATGACTCCTTCCAGGCGATTGGTGCTTCTCCCCAACGTGCTCGCCGTGGTTTGTATGATTTCTTTATAATATTGATGCCTCGGGAGGTGAAAAATATTGAGACGTTCATACCCATTTCTACGCCAGCGACCCCGAGGTTAAAGGCAGTGAGCGCTTTATCGTAGGTATCCTCCATAACAATGATAGTCATCGTCCCTATCTTTTTTGTGATCGCTCGTTGCATTGTTTTTTCGTATTCTTTTCGAATATCCTCAGGAATCGGGTCTTCTGGCATCAGGGTATCCTCTGACACTACATATTATTTCGGCTATAAGTATTTTAATACAGAAACAAGTCCCAGGGTGTTAGAAATCGACTCTTTTCTTATTTCATACTGTTATTAGAAGTAATGAATATTTAGGGAAAGATTTGTACAATAAGGTTTTAATAATCGCAGGTTTATAAAGATAAGACGATACAAATATGATGTCACCCTGGGATACGTTACCGTGGAATACAATACTTCTTATCATAGGAGTCTCCTTGCTGATTCCTAGTCTGATAGCGATCTTCTTTATAAAGTTCAAACGCTATGAAGACATGGGTCTTGCCATTGGAGTGTTTTTACTTATTTTAGGGGGTGTTGCCTACCTGTATCTCATCCCCCAAGAAGTCATCCAGGATACAAAACTCCCAGAGAATTATAGCTGGGAGGACACTGGAACGGTTCATTATTGGGAGCGGAATGGTCTGTTTCTCCAGGGTAAAGACCAACAACGCATCCCATTTATGATCCGATGGCTTCTCCCGGAACGATCCCCTATCGAAAAAGACTTCCTTGCCACAGAAGTCATCCATGTCTCAGAGTTCCAAAAAGAGAATAACAAAGCCTTGATCCATGATGTGATCTACGACAACACCGGTGAAATCCTCAGCGTGATAAACAACACACAGAAAGTCAGCGAATGGTATTGGGTCAACTCCCATACCACGAACCTGTCCTACCTGAACGTCAACGCAGGCCACATGGGCATCCCATCCATCGACAAACGAGTCAACACCCTCGAAGTAGGATGGGTTGAATCAAACGGAGAACAAAACGGCAAAGAAAACATTGTTCTCGTACGCAACATGCAACGCATCAAAAACGGATATATCGAAGGCGTCGAAGTCTCCGTCTGGCGCTCTGACATCTATAACACAGAAATCTCCTGGCATGGAAAGACATATTACTGCGATGAGACCCTGCAACTCACCGTCAACCCAGCAAGCGGATACGTCGTCCATGTCTACCGGCACCTGGTCCTCTCTGCGCATCTTTCAGAGTTCCTGAACCTTTATTACCCCTCTGCGATGCATTCTCGGATCATTTCAAATTATCTGAAAGTCAATGACCCGATTGGCGAGGCAGCTGAGTTGACCTATAACAGCACGGTCGATTCCATGAACGTGCATCTTGACGCGGTCAGAGGCATCAACTATCTCATGACTTATGTGCCTCTCTGGGTCTGCATCCCCATCTTGATAATCGGGGCAGCCTTAAGCTGGCGTTTTCTTGGGCGAAGTTATTACTGGAAACGCTACAGTAAATATGAACATCTACCTGGCTCGACCCAAACAAAAACAAAACGAAGCCCATCCCATAAAAAAACACTCGCCCTCGGGATGATTTCTCTTCTCTTCCTCTCATCAATCGGATATGTCGTCTACCAAAATACCAAGACACAGAAATCAGACATGCAAATACCACTTGTAACAATCGATTCACCCATCTCTGGGGAGGAAAACGAACCCACACCACCAGGAACAAACCGAGTCATCGACTCAGGCAGACATATCCTTCAACTTACGGATGAAGGAATTCACAAAGGCAGCCGTCGAGAATGGTGGTATTTCAACGTCTTTTTTAACGACCCAGAAAGTGAGCTCCAAAACTACTCAATGATCGTGAGCTTCAACCAAATGAAATTCGGTGATGTTCGATTCCTACGACCAGATAACCTATTCCTCCTCCTCTTTGATGATTCCGGTCAGAGCTATCCCCTGAGCACGTTCAATAAAAAAAGAGGGACTCTACAAGCGACCGGCCCTGGGGTCGATGTGACGTTTGAAAAAAGCTGGGCGAAAGGATCCTACCCCTCCTGGCAGGTGCATGCAGTCAATGATGAAAAAGCATTTGTCGCAGACCTTGAATTTACCGCAGATTTCCTCCCAGTCTGGGTTGAAGGCAGAAGCGCAAATCTACCAATCGCAAGTCTTGTCACAGGAGGAGACTACTATATCCCACGATGCAAAGTCACAGGCAATGTATCATGGGATGGAAAACAGTATCATGTGGGCGGTATGGGATATACTGATCATGTCTGGCAATCCGTTGTCCCCCGTTCGGTTTCAAAAGGATGGGATTGGGCGAATCTTCATTTTGATAACGGATGGGAAATGTACGTCTCAAAATTCAGCCTCCGCGTACCATTCAAACTCGCGTTTGATTCCATCATTATTTGTCCAAATAACCGCAACATCACCGAGTTCAATAAATTTGATGTCACCTACACAGAAACCGCAACCCCCAAAGGTCTCCCCTTCATGCATTACCCAAAGAAAGTACACATAGAAGCAAAACAAGATGATATGATACTCAAACTAGACATCCAAGTCACTAACACCGCTGAAAACGTCTGGAAAGTAGCACGGACAGGGATGTTCGAAGGACCCTGTATCGCGACCGGGACGTTCTCCTGGGCTGATTACACCGTGGAACTACATGGATATGGTCTTAGCGAATTTACCCGAGTGAAATACCTCTTTGGATTGCCAGGCATTTTCCAGAAGTAAATCGACAGCGGCAACCTGTTTGGTTAGTAACTATTTTTCATCGCGCTTCATCCCAGAAAAAACAAACACAACCTCTTTTTCATGTTTTATATAGTATTCAAGGGGTTTTATACCGAAAATTATCAAAATATTTATATAACGACAGAATATTATAAATATTAGAGGTTATAAAATTGAAAAACATACTACAAAAAACAATCATTTTAGGCACCATCACCATCCTGCTGATACTGAGTATCGCACCAAACCAAGCTCGATACACCAACCATGAAACAAATCCTCAGCAAACTCTTCTTGCGAACGAGAATGTTATCGCGGATATCACGGTAACATGGGACTCATTTTTACATCGGTTTTCCTTAAAAGACCTTGCACCAAACGTCACCATCAATCAAACAGCTACCACAGACTTCTATTTCCCTGAAATTAACGGCTCGATCCCACAAATAAATTTCACAGTCATCTGCAAACATAAGCTCATCCGCCCCGTGATATTCCCTCGATTCACACAAGTGTACATAGCGGTTTCTTACAATGGTTCGTATATCCTGTTAAGCGAATCAAGTAATCATCGTTGTCAAAGTCTTGACTGGGAATATATCAACCTCACGGTAGACGCAAGCAACGATTTTATCCCGCTTGTCACGAACGGTGAAAATATAACACTCAATGTCGAAGTCGGCGCATATTTCTTCGTCTTCGGTGCTATCGAGCAGTTGACTCCTATCACGATTCATCCAATACCACAATAGAATAAAATCCTCCGGGAAACTGTAAGTATACTAAAGTAGTCAAGTAAGTCGTACACTTTACTATTTAGAAATAATTTTTTTTGTACAGATAGACGATACAACCGATGATGAGAATAGCAACAGCGATGATAAGGATGAAAATCCATGGATTTTCAATCGTCGAAACATTCGAACTTAATGGAGTAACCGAACCATTACTAGGATTGTAGAGGTAGTTCCATTTCCCATCATCATCAGTATCAAGATAATAGCTTCCGTCATCTGTTCTTTGGACACTGGTGATGATCCCGGTATTGTTATTATAAAACGAGTCGACCTGTCCATTGTTATCTGCATCAAAAAGGAAGCCAAGGGTAGTGATGAAGGATACATCGATGAAGACGTCGATCGTGGTTTGTTCCGAGAATGTCTTGTTATCTGTTGTCTTCGTAATGATCTGATATTTCCCCGGTGTGTTCCACGAATGTGCCATTGACCAGGTAGTACCATTGGGCAGGAACCTGCTAATGTTTTGCTTCCCATCACCCCAGTTTACACTATACTGAACGAAATCGTTATCAGCATCAATCGAGTTCATAGAATATATATAAGGATGGTTTTTTGTTCCTGTTCTTGTTCCATTTACTACTGGTTTCGTAGGAGGCCAGTTTGCGGTGCCAATCTCTACAGATATCGTATTTGTTGCTGTTGATCCTGAATCATCGGTCACCGTCAGGATAACAGTATAGATCCCCAGAGCTTGATAGAAATGCATGGTTCGCTCACCAGTTCCATTTGTTCCATCACCAAAATCCCAGGACCATTTGGTCAGATACCCATCTCGGTCATAACTCCGTGATCCGTTAAAGACCAATAACGCTCCAACGAACCCTGTCTTCTCACTCAGTGATGCATCTGCCACAGGCAGCTGATTTGTCATATTCGTATCATTGTCCGGTGGTTCTGGAAAGCCATTGTTCATTCGGGTGGTAAAAGACCACACAGGGCTATTGGTGTTACTATCAAAACCATCCCAAGAGATGATCTTCCAATAGTAGGTTGTTTGATAGAGTAAGGGAGGTGGGTGGAACGAAGAACTTGATTGATAGTCCACAAGTTTCTCCGGAGGATTTGTAGTACCAAAATACACAGAATAACTGACCAGATCACCATCAATATCTGTCCCAGTCCATGTGAGAATTGGATTGATCTGAATATTTAACGCTCCGTTTTGTGGTGATGGATTTGTGGGTTGGCTGGGTGCTCTATTGGTCATTTCAACGGAAAGTGTCGAAGACCATGTGCTCTGTTGGCCATAGATATCTTTGCTGTGTGCTTTCACATGATACAATCCGGGAGTTCGCCAGCTATATGAGGTCTGGACTGTCTGTTCACTAAGGTAGGGTCCAAGCCAGGAGCTCATCGTACCATCGCCCCAGTCGAATTGGTAATATACATTGTCATTATCCGGATCGGTGCTCGACGTTGTGTACGTATAGGGAGTCCCATGATATCCTAAGGTTTCACCAAAAGGGATAGTTGGTGTTCCGGGTGGGGTGTTATCGCGTTGTCCTATGATTTTAAAACTCTGAGGAGCATATGCAGGGCAAGAGAATGTATAGCCATTTTCAGTATACATATTCTTCAAGGGAGCCCCTGTATTTGAACAAAGATTTATTGTAGTATACTCGCTACCATCGATAAGGGTAGGATTCCAGGATAATGTGATATCCGAATTAGATACGCTATCTGTAGGAGCCCATTGGATGGAAAGGTTCCAAACCTTATTTGTGTCAGGGTACTGTCGAAAATCTTTCCATAAGGTATTATACGGTGATTGGAGATTGTCTGACAGATACGCACGAACGTATGGTGTGATTGGTGTTGGCGGTTTTACGACGTCAAAATCATCAGCGGGGGAGCCGTCATTTGCATCTAGCGCCTCACCAATAGTGACAGAGTCGATTCTTCCGCTCGTTTCATTACAATACAAGATGCATTCCCACGAGATAGCGGTATCCTCTGCTCGAATCGTACTATAATAGGGAGTGACGATAGTCGATATATTGAAGAAAATGATTCCAAGGACAAACAGTGTTTTTCTCATGAATGATATCTCCATTCGTTATTCCCTGAAAGATATAACGTATTCTATTGTTTTATTTTTTCTGTTTATACAAGAAAAGAGCAATAATTGCGACAATGAACAGAATGATGATACCAAGAGTTATTGAAAGAATCGGTAGATCATTTTGCTCTGAGGCATTATTTTTTTGCATATTTTGGCCGATGATCTGGAAATGGTGTATACCACCATTTGACGGAAACGAATAGGAATTTGTTACCTGTAAATCCGCTACCACCGTATTATTTTGATATAATTTTAATGAATCAAAATCAGTAGTTTTTATTTCTATTGAATCCCAAGAAATCTCAATACTCGTTGTTGATTGATTTTCTGGGATTGGCATCCATAGTATGGAGAGATTCCACAGTGTATGACCGGTAGAAGATGATTTGTATTCCTGTAAAAGGTTATTAAATGGAACAGAAAATGACGTTTCAAGCCAGCTCCGCAGATAGGGAAATTGAGGTGGAAAAGGTGGCTCAGGAAGATCATATTGATCCAGATCGTCTGATGCATTTGATGCTGTTCCGATGATAATCGTGTTACCACTGATACCGCTTGTTTCTTTAATATGAACGGTGATATTCCAGGTCTCAGCATCATCGGCTGCCAGTGCAATTAGCGGGGAATGATCAGAAAACACAGTTTGAGATAAACCAGCTATTCCTATCATAAGTATGATTGTATATATTATTAAAACATGTTTCAGTTTTGTTGAATGAATTCGTCTTGGCGCCATCATTTGATTTTCCACACCTTATGCGTACTAGGTGTAAATCTCGGAGTTTTTTGTCAATGTATTTATTCAATCTATCCTCTAATTACTTTCCATCACTCCTCATTAAGAATATTTCCTTTTCAAATCTGAGACTGATTAGAGTTGTCGCTTGAGGATACATGAATAGTAGGCGTACATCCAGTAACAGTATCCCGCTTCAAGAGTAGTTGAGATGATGTATCCTTGCGGCGGGGTTCTTTTCCATCCGAAGAGATCACTGACGATAAGTGGTCCCCCGGTTGGGTTCTGATTGGTGGTGGCTTGTGTCCAATTGTAATCAACCCCAAGATAGTTGATCCTTAGTGTGGTTTTATTTATGGTTTGATTCACTGGTAATCCGATGACATTCCATCTGAAAAGCAAGGAAGTGATGTAGTTGGTATTGGATGAGGGGTTTAACCCTGTCGCCCAGAGTTCACATTCGTAGAAGGCATAGACCCAATATCCGCGACCCGGGGTCAGACTGTTAGTAAGGAGATAGGCTTGTCCGCTTCTATTCCAATCGAAGATGGAGGCAAGAACCAGACCCTGGGAAACCGCTTCAGACCAGGTGTGCTCATTTCCACCATGGAGGATGAGAAGATCGGTTTTCGTGATGGTTTGGTTGAAGGGGAGGGACAGGAAGTTCCACCCTGACAGCAGTGTTGTGATATGGATCTCCGCGTAGATAGTAAATTGATAAATCGCGGATGTTGCACCGTTGTTGCTACTGTCTTTTACCCATATCGAATAGTTATAGACGCCGGTAAGACTGTATGTTTGATTATACGAGTAGGTATTTCCACCATTTAGGGTCATCGATACATTGAGAGGTATGAACCCAGCCGGGCCAGTGATGCGTGCTTTTACGGTTTGTATGTTGATATTATCGGTCACAGTCGCTGTTATGTTGACATGCCCGTTGGTGACCTGTGGAGAAGGTGTCGCCATAACGTTTGTGATGAGTGGAGCATCGTTATCGAAGACAGTGATGGTATATGGACCATTGGTCTTTGAATTCGCTGCAGCATCGTAGACCGTCACCGTATAACCATGACTTGCGGTACTCCCTGAAGGTGCCGTATAGAGATACTCCCACCGTGAAGCACCCCCATTCCAGGTCATAGAATGATCAACAGAATCAACAGTCGCTTTCGCACTANNTGACTCCTATGTTGTCGGTCGCTTTAACCCAAAGGATGACAGCATCCCCTGTTCCAACTGTCACATTGCCAGATGAACTCGTGATTTTTGGGGTTTCATCATCCGTTATCGATGCGGTAAGCTCAGGTGTGTAATTCGTATTCTGTTTTTTTGAACCATCTTTTGCGTAGATGTGATAGGATAAATCACTTGTGCTATAGTTATCCAGTGTGATTGTTTTAAGAAATGTGTTTCCTGCGGAGTAAATCATTGTCTCGTTTCCAGAATAGCTTCCCTGTGTCCAATTGACTTTCACAACTAACTTGTTTGCAGGGGTCGTATCATCGTGTACCGTGGCATTAAATGTAAAGGAATCCCCGGTTTGACCTGATGTCGGAGAATGATTCGAGATTGTTGGTGCTTTGGTATCAGCGGTACCATTGATTTGAAATGATTGTGGCACCCACGGTGGACAGGTAAATGAGTAAGTATTTGTCGTAATGAGATTTGCGACGACAACACCGGTGGTATTCACTAAGAAAACCGTGTCATATTCACTATTGTTTACATAGTTTTTATTCCAAGTTAATGTCACTGATGTCGGGGAGCTCCCTGGGGGAATCCATTGTATACTGAGGTTCCAGGTTTTTTGTGTATCTGGGTGGTGCCGATAATCCTTCCAGAGTGAATCGTACGGAGATGGGATGTTGTCATTGAACCAGCTCCGGATATAGGGGGGGATTGGGGCAGGTGGTTTGACGACATCATAACTATCAGCAGGAGGCCCGTCATTCGCATCGGTAGCCTCACCAAAGACTACAAAGTCGGTTTTCCCACCAGGTTCGCTGAAATTTATTCGTACATCCCACATGATGCCTCGATCATTTTTCAGTAGGACACCATGGTCTTGTGTTGGGAATGAAACTACGCTGAATCCAATTGTTCCAGAAAAAATAAAGAAAAGCGCTACCACTATGGTTAGCGCCCATATCCTTGATGCTTCTTGTTTTTTTCTTGGAATGCTCATTAGATTATCCTCTTGACGAGACAATCATGGTAAGCGTACATCCAATATCCTTCATCGGGGTTGAGGGTGGATTCCAAGGTGTACATATTGTTGTCCCATCCATAGACAAACCCAAGGACGATATTGTTTGCAACAGCCTGATTCCATGTGTAGTCAACTCCATTGTAATGGATGATAAGATCATCTACGTCGATTGGTGTCTCATACGGAAGACCTATGATGTTCCAATGTGTCTTGAGGTTGACAATATTACCGGAACCAACCGCATCGCTCCAAATGTAAAATTGTACATCATAATATGCCCAACACCAGTAGCCTTGACCGGAAACAAGAGTGTCAGCGAGATAATATGACTGTAAGGTTGCATTCCATCCATATAATGTCGCCAGAATATATCCATTGCCAACTGCTTGTGCCCATGTGTATGTCGTACTACCGTATCGGACCATGATGTTTGCTTTTTCTATAGGTGTATTACATGGAATCGAGATAAGATTCCAATTTGCATCGACATTCAGCGTGTGTTGTTGTATGACGGTGAGAGATACCGTTGCTGTTGCAGTTCCACCGAAACCATCACTGATTGTGTAGATGAAAGAATCTGGACCATGATAGCTCGTTGTAGGTGTGTAATAACACATTGTTCCATCGGTTGTGGCTGAACCATGTAATGGTGTGCTTACCGATAGAATCGTCAGTGTGTTTCCATCAACATCAGAGTCGTTGGGGAGGACATTAATAGCGTTGGTTGTAGAATTTTCAAGGACTGAGGCCACATCATCCACTGCTACGGGGATATGGTTGACTCCACATTTAATTTTCAGATGTAAGAGTGTTCCATCAGCCAAACCAACTAGGGTATAGGTGTTCTGTGTCTTCATATTACAGAGATGGACATTTGTTGCATTGTACAGATCAACGAAATCATATTCACTGGAGGAGATATTGGCTAAATTCCATGAAATATCAATATTCATCGTTGATCCAATATCATTATCGCTGAGAATATACAAATCCCACGTCTCTTTTTCATGGAGGAAACGTCGGTAATCCTTCCAGAGGTGTTGATAGGGGCTTGATAATCCAGCATCAAAGTAGGAATAAATGTAAGGTGTTGGGGGCATTCCTGGTTTTGGTACATCGTATGCATCCTGTCCATCGTATGCGGATATTTTTTCGCCAAAAATCGTTGTATCCCATGTAAATCCACTCCCTTGTTTTTTGTAACTCAAGATTACCTCCCAAGGGGGATTTGTGTCGATATACGGAGTATAAATAACATTCCCATAGACGCCTTCCCCTGAAAACGTTGGGGTAGGTCCTGATGATGAATCCCAATAGTTATAGAGAGCATCTAACGCAGTCGGTCCTTCCCATCTGAGGCCATATCCATTATCTATAAAAACGTTGTAATGAACGATAGTCCCGGTCGGATAGACTGAACCAGCTCCTGTTGAAAATCCAGATCTCCCAAAGAAGCTATAACAACAGTGAGTGATTTGGTTATCTCGTATTAGGGTGTCTGTAACAAGCCCTGAGAGTCGGATGCCGAAACACTGTGACGAAGACCAATCGCTTGGGCTTGAAGTTCCGGTAAAAATGTTTCCTTTGATAATAGCGTTGGATATCTCTCCACCAGTTCCGGCTCCCTGGGCGTAATTATCAAGGGCGATACCTCGGTTCCAAACTCCGACTCCTGTAATTAAGTTATCGCTTATGACAATATGTGTATATTTTCCAGTATCTGTCGGGTCATTTCCATTAGATACATAACCTCTCCAGGCACCATAAAATCCAATACCAGTGATCTTGTTGTTCCCATCATTGCGGGGATTACTACCTGTCGAGACATCGATGGTGTTGTTGCTGATTTTTTGTAATGTTGTGATATGGTTTCCGGAGTAGGTGAAGTAATAGATCGGATCGATCCCCCAGCATCCTGCATCAATGGTGTTGTAACTGATGTCGGTAGACCC
>DAYE01000096.1 GCA_002506745.1 Euryarchaeota archaeon UBA33 | reverse complement strand
AAAGAAGCGATCATCGCTAAAGAACATCTCGGGAAGGATCTGGAGTGCGTGTTCTACATCGATGTCCGTTCGTACGGCAAGGATTTTGATAAATACATCAATCGAGCGAAGAAAGAGCATGGTCTTCGGTATGTTCGGTCGCGGATCTCTGAGATCACTGAAGATCCGAAAACGAAGGATCTGATCATTAAATACGAGGATGATAAAGGAGACTTCAAAGAAGAAACCTATAATCTTGTGGTCCTTTCGGTTGGGTTGTGCGGCGCTGGGGAACGACGGAACGAGTTGATGGACATTCTTGGGTTCGATGCAAATGAATTCAAATATGTACGAACCAGTGCCGATGATCCTGTGGTGATCAAACCAGGAGTTTTCGTCGCAGGCTCTTTCCTGGAGCCTCAGGCGATCCCTGAGTCAGTGATGCAGGCATCAGCTGCTGCTGCGAACGTTGCTGCACTGCTAAAGGATTCACGGGGGACGCTCGTCAAGGAAAAAAAGTCTCCCGTAGAGAAGGATGTCTCAGCGGAGAAGCCTCGGATCGGGGTGTTCCTCTGTCATTGTGGGATTAACATCGGTGGCTATGTGGACGTCCCCGCGGTCGCTAAATATGTTAGATCACTGGCGGACGTCACGTTTGTTGAGACGAACGTGTACACCTGCTCTGAGGATACGCAGAAGAAAATCGTAGATGCGATCAAGAAATATGATCTCAATCGCATCCTGGTCGCAGCGTGTACCCCTCGGACACATGAACCGCTCTTCCAGAAAAGCCTTCGCGATGCGGGTCTCAATCCGTATCTGCTTGAGATGACCAACATCCGGGAGCAATGCTCCTGGGTCCATATGGATGAACCAAAGAAAGCAACAGAGAAGGCAAAGCAGCTCATTGCAATGACTGTTGCAAAAACCAGGTTTTTACAACCGATCCAGGAAGCTGAGATCCCAGTGCTTCAAAAAGCACTTGTTATCGGTGGTGGTATTGCTGGGATGACTGCAGCGTTATCTCTTGCGAATCAGGGATATGAGACGGTCTTGGTGGAAAAAGAATCAAAACTCGGTGGATACTTACATAAGGTGTACTATACTGTGGACGGGATTGATACCCCACGATTGATCAAACAAATGACCGAGAAGGTCTCGAAACATCCATTCATTAAAGTGTATACCGGCTCACAGGTTAAATCGTTAAAAGGATATGTCGGAAGCTACGAATCTCAGATACAAACCCCATCTGAGGTCAATTCGTTTTCTCATGGTGTAATCATTGTCACGGTTGGTGCTGAAGAATACAAACCGCACAACTATCACTACGGCAAGGATCCCAGAGTGTTGACCCAATCGGAGCTGGAAAAAGACCTTAGTGTCCTTAAAAAAGAAGATATCCAAGACGGTGAGACGTTCGTGATGATCCAGTGCGTAGAGTCCCGTGATGAGAAACGACCGTACTGCAGCAGGATTTGTTGTATGCAAGCGATAAAAAACGCGTTAAAAATCAAAGAGCTGAACTCACGGGCGGAGGTATTCATCTTATATCGTGATTTGATGACCTACGGGTTTAAAGAAAAGTTCTATAAAGACGCTCGGGAAAAAGGCGTGATGTTCCTACAGTATGACCCTGAGAAAAAACCAGAGGTGGAGACAAAGAATGGACTAATCGTGAAGGTCCATGAGCCGATGATAGGGGAACTGCTAAAAATACCAGCTGACCATCTGATCCTATCGACTGGGCTACAACCGAATCCTGATAACCCAGCCATCGGTAAGTTGCTGAAAGTCCCGGTGAACGACGATGGCTTCTTCCTTGAAGCACATGTGAAGCTCCGACCTGTTGATTTTTCAACGCGAGGAGTCTATGTCGCAGGGAACTGCCATGTACCAAAATTCATCAACGAGTCGATATATCAGGCTCAGGCTGCTGCTGCACGTGCTGCAACGATCCTGTGCAAACCGACGCTGAAGGCTGAGCCAAATGTCGCCTTTGTCGATGATGATCTCTGCAGCGGGTGTAGTATTTGTATATCAGTATGTCCGTATAATGCGATTGAGCGTGTTGAAGAAACAAGGCAAGAAAAAACCGTGATTCATGCGAAGGTCAACGAGGGGTTATGTCAGGGATGTGGAACCTGTGTCAGCGCCTGCCCAAGCAGTGCAATCCAGCAGCGGGGGTTTAAGGACAAACAGATACTCCCCATGATTAAGGAGGTAACAGAAACACAGTAAATTTTTTTAGAAAAATCATTGTCAAAGAGGATGAGGGTATGGAAATGGAGATTCGTTTCCCTGGCGGGAAGAGAGTCGAGGCGACGTTTGATGGAATGAAGGTTCTCACTGATCAACCGGTCCATGATGGAGGGCAGGGTGCTGCCCCATCGCCGTTTGATTTATTCCTCGCCGCTATTGGTACTTGTACCGGGTTTTATGTGCTGAGTTTCTGTCAGAAGAACAACATCCCCACTGATAAAATGAAACTGACTGCTTCGTTGGACTGGAACCCGCAGAAACATCTCGTGGAGCATGTCGATATCACGATTCATGTGCCAGTTGATTTCCCTGAGAAATACAAGACCGCGGTCGTCAAGGCAGCGGACGTGTGCACGGTGAAGAGGCATCTGCAGAGCCCGCCGAAGATAAGCATCACGTTATATTAGTCCACCAACAATTATAAAAACCATTATTTATGTACAATTTATTGGAGGAAGGATACAAATGAAAAAATATTCTCGTGTACCATTTGGTCTTCTTATCGTCGTGCTTCTCTGTCAACCACTCGTTGTCGGGATGTTCACAACCACCATCAACCACCCTCACCCACGTTCAAATGAGGGGACCATCTTCCATGTCGGCGGCAGCGGACCAAGCAACTACACCACGATCCAACAAGCAATAGACGCAGCCAGTGCTGGCGACACCGTATATGTCTACAACGATGCATCTCCGTATCTAGAACATCTCAATATCTCAGAAGCAATCCTCCTGCAGGGTGAAAATCAGAATACAACAGTCATCGACGGCAATAACACCGGAGATGTCATCACTCTTCACGCAGACAACGTAACTATCAAAGAGTTCACTATCATTAACAGCGGCGACGACTGGCCACGATCTGCAGGCATCCGTCTAGACACGGATAATGTTGTCCTCTCTCAGCTCACCTGTCAACATACAGAGGCAGCAGTCATCCTCACCGCATCCACCGGCAGCACGATAACAGGATGCATTCTTCAGTACAATGATGTCGGTATTATTCTTGAGAACGGCTCCATCGCCACCACCATCGCAGACAACACCATCCTCAGCTCCAGCTTCGAGTATCAAGTTGCAGTCGTCTCCTGCCCCAACAACACCATCGAGGGCAACACCATCACCAACCCGGATGACATGGGCATCTACGTCTACGATTCACCAGGTACACGATTACGAAACAACATCCTCACCGGCTGCGAAGAAGGCATCGTGTTCGGTGCGTCAAACGCCTCAGAGATCACCGGCAACATCCTCCAGGACAACATAGTCTACGGCATGTCGGTTGGCACCTGCACCGGTCTGACCATCGCTGACAACACGTTCATGCACGACGGGCTCCTGCTGTATCAGTGCCACGACAACACCATCACCGACAACACCGTCAACGGTGCCCCACTCATCTACCTGGAGCAGGTAAACGACCAGACCATCTCCCAGCATGATGGCCAGATCATCTTGGTCAACTGCACGAACATCCATATCCGAGACAGCGACATACAAAATGTCTGCATCGCGGTCCAATGCTGGGACTGTAGCAACTGCGTAATCACCGACAATGTTCTCACCAAGAATCTTTGTGGTATCTATCTTTCAGGCTGCAAAAACACCGACGTAATCGGGAACACACTCAATGAAAGCCGCTGGGAGATCTTCCTTAATATAATGTACATCAATGACTGTGACCAGACGACAGTCACCAACAATGAATTCACCTTTACCGATGAGTTAACCACAATCCACTTCACCAACAGCAACACCATCATCTTCTCACACAACACCCTTTACGGTGTGCATGGGCATGCGTACAACGGCTTTGGCTGTGGGTACTCCAAGGACGTCACCATCGCAGACAACACTATAGAATCAGGAGATATTGAGCTTGCTGTCTGCACCAGAGCAACGGTCCGAGACAACACGTTACAGTCGGGATGCATCGGCTGTGACTCAAACAGGGTCGTACGAATCCTGCGCAATGACATCCACCCGAAGAACGGCGGCATCTATCTCAGAGACACGATCCTAACTACACTCAGAGCTAATACCATTACGAATGGCACCCTGGCGGTCTCTCTTGAAGCCTGCCTTGTTACAAAGGTGATAGGGAATTCCTTTCTCGACTGTGGAGACGAGCCAGCGACATTCACCAACAGCCTCCTCAACACCTGGTTGCACAACTACTGGGGACGCAGTCTCTCTCACCTAAAAATCATCCATGGGGCATACAAAATCATCGTCAGCGACTTCCCTCCGCGGGTCATCACGATACCGATGATTAACATCGATATGATTCCGAAGCAGTCCCCTTGAAAAGAAAACTGTTGACCTTACCAGGAAAAATTCTCTAATACGAGAGCCCTCTGGCCACACTGTGATTCATGTACGTATATTTATCTATCTCTTTTCCATTGCCCTGTGAGGGAAGACTATGACAGTTATTTTAGTGATCGGGACGCAATGGGGCGATGAAGGAAAAGGAAAGGTTGTTGATTACTACTCAAAAAATGCGGATTACGTTGTGCGTTATCAGGGTGGAGCCAATGCAGGTCATACCATTAAAGTAAGAGATGAAGTTTACAAACTTCATTTAACACCTTCAGGTGTAATACAAGGAAAAACAGGAATTATTGCAAATGGAGTGGTTGTAGATCCCGAGATTCTATTTAATGAGATAGATGAACTTACAAAGCGTGGAATAAAACCAAAACTATTAATCAGCGACCGGGCGAACATCATCATGCCGTACCATAAGATCCTTGATGGTGCTGAGGAACAATACCTTGGCGATAAGAAGATTGGTACTACGAAACGCGGCATCGGACCCTGTTACAGCGATAAGGTCGCACGCAACGGGATTAGAGCTATCGACCTCACCGATATAGAAAGCTTACAGAGATTACTTGACCGAATTCTTCCTCTCAAACAGAAACTCATCGACATTTACGGTATCAAGACAACACTTGATAAAAAGGAGATCCTGGAGACCTATAGTGCGTACGGGAGGCGACTCAAGGACTACGTCATACCGACCCATATTGAACTGAACAAGGCAATCAAGAAAAAGAAGAACATCCTGCTTGAGGGCGCACAGGGGACCATGCTTGACGTAGAGTTCGGCACGTATCCATATACGACCTCATCACATACGATTGCGGGAGGATCGACTATTGGTGCTGGTATTGGACCTCGCATGATCGATGAAATCATCGGGATCGTCAAAGCATATACCACACGGGTCGGTGAAGGACCACTCCCAACCGAGCTTCTTGATAAAACCGGTGAACATCTTCAAAAGGTCGGTCATGAAATCGGGACAACTACCAGCAGGCCACGCCGCTGTGGCTGGCTTGACCTTGTTGTCGTGAGACATTCCTGCATGATCTCTGGGATTACGAAACTTGCAATCACCAAACTTGATATCCTAAAAGGATTACCAGAAATCAAAGTCTGCACCTCCTATTCACTCAATGGAAATAAAATCGATTATTTCCCTGCACGCATCGAAGACGTCGCAGCCTGCAAACCAGTGTATAAGACCTTCAAAGGTTGGACGACCATGGATACTTCTCCTGCGCTTTTCTCTGACCTCCCAAAAGAAGCACAAGTCTACCTCCGATTCATCGAAAAAGAAACAGACGTCCCCATTAGTCTTGTCTCGATCGGACCAGGACGAACTGAAACCATCGAGATTTAAACAAGCTGTTTTACTGACAACGCGGTCTGGATCCACCGGAGATATGAGTTACAGGCTGCTCGGAGGGAACTGATTTCCTCAGACTCAATGGTCATCGTCAGTGTCTTCTTATCGACAGAAAACCTGACATTTGATTTTGGAATCTTATGTTTTATCTCAGGAGAAAGCGACTGAGCGATGACAGAGGCATCCTTGGTTGATGGAAAGAAAAAAAGGAATGTTGCCTTCTTTGTCATAAGCTTTTGATGCGTTTCGCAACCGTCGGTCGTTCTTTATAGAATACTTTACTTCCGCAATATGGACATTGCATCCCGATGTTCTTTACATCGAACTGGACTGCTTTCTTACACAACCCACATTTATACCTGGTCACTTGGATTCCTCCTCAACAGGCGTCTCAACAGGGAGCCCTTTGAGGATTCTTTCAGCAGTCACACCGGATGGTGTTGAAGGCATGTATGCTCCACCAGCGAAGACATTTCCGCATTTCGAACATTTCCAGATACTGGTGCTGGTTCGTTGCACTGCTTTCTGACCGCATCGGGGGCAGGCATGACGGAGTCGTTGCTGGCCTTCGACCTCTCGGATCATTGTTCGTGATTTCACACCGTATCGTTCCGCAAAGCGACCGGAGGTGCCGACTTTCTTTGTTCTTTTGGACATGTTATTTCCCTGTACTCTGGTTAAGTTGTTTCCGTATTTCTTGCCCGTTATCAAGAGCTCCTTTTATAACTTTTTGTATCTCCTCCTTGGTAAAGCTCCCGGAGAGTCCTTTCTGCATCGCACGAATATCACCGTTATTGTCAGTTGCGACCGTTAATCGGACGTCAGCGATGATTTCTTCATCAAAACAGGGGTCAAAGAATACAAAATCATTGATTTTCACAGCAGTACAGGAGATTGGTGGCTCCGACATCGGTAAGGGGAAATCCTCCTTTGGATAGTCCTCAGGGAGTTGTTCACTAAAACGCTTTGCAGGGATAGTGGCTGTTGACAATGCAGCCAACGCACCTAAGGATGCGGCATCAAAGAGATTCCCATCATAATCAAGGATATGGATATCAATGAAGACGATCCAGACTTTCTCACCTGGAGTAATGACTAGTTTTTCAACATCGACGACCTGTGATTCTCGTACACCTCTATCGACTACTCGGGCAAGCTCAATGGCGTCCTCTCGAGGTGGACCTGACTCAAAATCAGGTGAGGCCATAGGGATAAGTTCAGCAGTGGTGCTTAAGACGCCCATGTTGGGAGAATCAGCGAACGGTTCACCAAGGTCGATTTTGATGCCGACAAGAACCTGGGTGTGTCCGATCTTCACTCGGGCGGAGCCTTCGGCCTTGTTGACGACTTTTGTCTCAATCTCGATGTTCCGATATTGGTCAAAGGACCGTCCGTCGATACGTTTTCCTTGCTCAGCAAGTTTTGTGATATAATCACGCTTGATTATAGGGACAATGGTCATTCTTGCACCTCCGCGGCTGCAGATTGATACTTCTGCATGATAGCCTTCTTCTGAATTTCTGAGACGGTGTGACATCCTTTCACAGCAAGATCAAAGGCTTGGTTAAACTCATCAACCGTCAGATGACCATCCATCTGCAACAATAATACTTCGCCGGTTCTTGGTGAAATTGCTACCGGGAGGTCAGCGTCTCCAAAGTTATCCTCTTCTTTTCCAAGATCTAGGACTACCTGGCCACCGATTTTCCCAGCGGCACATGCGACCGGGATGTCACGCATGGGAATACCAGCATCTACTAATGCGACACCAGCTGCAGTAAGTCCGGCGCAACGAGTTCCTGCCTCTGCATCAAGCACCTCAATGCTCACATCGATGCTTGCGCGTGGAAATTGCTCTGTCAGAACTACTTTTTCCAAAGCCTCGGAGATAACCTTTGAGATCTCCACGCTTCGTCGGTCTGGTCCTGGTCGTTTGCGGTCTTCGACACTGAATGCGGCCATGTTATACCGTGCTTGCACAATCGCTCTCAGGGGATTCTGCGTATGTCGCGGAACAGCTTCTCGGGGGCCATAGACCGCGGCGATGACCTTGTTGCCGCCCCATTCAAGGGAGCAGGAGCCGTCTGCCCGATGAAGCACGCCTGCTTCGATTTTGATTTTCCGTAAATCGTGTGGACCTCGTCCGTCCAATCGTTTTCCTTCACTGCTTATTAACTCAATATCTGATTTCATTATCTTACATCCTTTGCATCTTTTTTCAAGAGTTCTTCTATTCTATCAGTGAGCCCGAACGTAGCAGCCTCACTTTCTATCTTAGAGATCGCTTGTAGCACCTTTCCGATGCCTTCCGCATCTCCATCGATCCAAATACGACCGTTTTTACCGACTTTGATTCTGCAACGAGTATATTTTTGTATAATCTCAATCATCGAATATTTTTTTCCCATAATGCGGCGATAAA
>DAYE01000111.1 GCA_002506745.1 Euryarchaeota archaeon UBA33 | reverse complement strand
ATTACCTGTTTTAATTGAGGGATGGATACTGTCATTTCAAAGAAATATTCTTCCCTTCGATACTAAAAAAACACATCAGTTTCCCGGATATTAGCTATTAGCCAATATCTACTCGGGTGGTTGTGTGATAAGTTTTCGTTTCAGAAGAAGTTCGATGAGATTGCTTTTACTCCCATCGGGAAATAAATTTATTGGTGGTATTTTTCCTTCAGAAAGGAGTTTATATTTTGCGCAGGTGATGTGATTCTCTTGCGAGATACAGTATTGAACAGAATACTTGTAAAAGATTTCTCTGATTTCCTTTTCACCAAGCATTTTCGTTATTATTTTTGGAATATTTTTTTTGTAGGCATTTCCGCAGGTAGTAAGATATGAACAACTAAACTCACTGGTAAAAATGAGGTAGGCTATGCAGTCTTTATAGTCATCCGATGCACAAAAATCAAACGTAGGAAACTCTAAAAAATCAGGGAATTTTTGTATACAATTTCGTGTAAAATCTTGGTATAATGGACAACTCATATCCGTTCACTCCTCGTCATACAGTTTATGTAATATAACTTATAATCCCTTATTAATTCTTTTGTCAATGAGTAGCACGAACCATAAGTTTTCAGAGATATATGTTTCAAATATTAGTTGGTATGAAATTGTAGATCAGCCGGATTGTCATATGATTCACACAAAAACTATAGTCAAAAAAATAAATACTTTTTTTACCTAAAGCGGATTATGTTATNNCCTGCGGCACTTTTAACCTTTTTTCTCCTGTTGGACGGTCCTAAAAATGGATATCGTTGTGTGCGTCTCTTTGAATATGGATTGAAAGTTGTATTTTTTATTTTGTTAGCCATTTCCAAAGAGGGATATAATGAATGGTGATATCGCCTTCATATCTTTTTTCTTCGGTGTTCCAGGTTATTATCGTTAATGTATGACAATGTAATTTTTTACATGCTAATATTCCTGTTTTTATTTCCCGTCTAGGTATTTCTTGTTCGTCGTCGACTACTTGGATTACTTCTGTTATTGCCGTTGAATCCCCGATGACAAAATCTACTTCAAATTTATTGTCCACCATGTAGTAGTATAAATCAATGTTTCTTCTTTTCAGTTCAATAGCGACGATGTTTTCCAGGTTTTTTCCAAAATCCTTTGTCAGTGTTGTTTTTTTTGCGTTGAGTAATCCTATGTCAACGCAGTAATATTTTCTATATGATGATTCCATCTCTCGTGGTTTGTAGGAGAATTTTTTACTACTGATTATAAGATATGCTTCTTCAAGATAGGAGATATATTTTTTTATGGTATGGGTACTGATTTCGAGGTCCCGTGAGACTTTCGTAAGGCTAGTTCGGGTTGAAAATTGGTTCATAATGATTGTTGCTAATGTCACAAGCTCAGCTGTATATTTTATATTGAATCGTTGTGTGATATCTCGAAATATGATGGTGTCGAATAATTCGTTGAGATATTTTTTTCTCAGATCTGGGTCAAATATCTCCATAATGATCTCTGGGTATCCGCCCCATTGGAGGTATTCCTGTAATTGATTTTTTATTCTGCCGATTTCCTCATCTGTTTCTTTCATCGCGGTGATGTGTTTTGTTGAGAGAAATTCTTTGAAGCTGAAGGGGAGGATTTCAAGGGTGAGTGTTCTTCCTCCAAGATGGCTGCTCAGTTCTTTACTGAGAAGTTTGCTATTACTTCCACTTAAGAGAATGTTATATTCAAGTCTCTGAAGTCGGTTTACAAATAATTCCCATGAATCGATGTTTTGGATTTCATCAAGGAAAAGGTAAGATCGTTTTCCGAAGAGTTCATTAAGGAGTTCTAGAAGTGTCCCTAGGTCATCGCGTTTTACTGTGGACAGAACCTCGTCGTCGAAGTTGACGTAGTAAAAGTTTGTTTTTTTTAGGAGTAATAATCCCAAGGTGGTTTTTCCTGCTCGTCTTGGTCCAAGTATTGTTTTCACGAGGTTGGTTGTAAGCTGTTTTTGATAGTTGGAGAAATGTTCTCGAGGAATCAATGGTTTATCGAGAAATTTTTTTGTGTATGTTTCTTGTTCTGTGAGTCTCCTTTTTATTGTGTCACGATTCATATTTTGTAATTTGTGTCCCCCTATATAAAAATTTCTAAAATATGAAGTGTAATTCATATTATTATACCATTATATGAAGTATAAAATTTGATTAGATTAATCTTCGGATAGTTTTACTATAACGATATTAGCTGTTTTTTCTCCTGTAGGGATATCACTCTAGGTCAGTATCCCCTCCTGCGGCACTTTTATTCCCGTCTGGGTTTAATACCCCGGAGCTCTGCTCCGATTGGGATAGGCGATGCGAGTCGTTTTACTTCCCTGCTTGGTTCGACAAGATCACGATTACCGGCATCCCTGATGATGCTACTTTTGTGAACGTATCTCTGTTTAATAGTGCTGGAAACCGCGTAAAATGGAAACATTTCAGCGTGAGTTCACCTTCAATGGACATTGAGAATCTCAATTCTAATCTGTTTCGTGCGAATGGAACACCAACGATACAAGTAGGTGCATATGATAACAATGGAAACGAGCTTGCAACAGCGCAAGTAAAAAATGTAGTTTCAGCTGGGGCGAATTCAAAACAAGTTGATCTTTCGGTGATTGAAGACAAAGCACACGCTGAATACTATTTCGAGTTGATGTATAATATCACCATCAACCTTACTGTGTCTTCGAATAAATGGAAAACAGGTGGGGATGTGACCGCAACAGCTGTCTGTACCTGTGATGCTGATATTGGTGTTCCCGGATTCGGTTTTAACCTAGTCGGAGCCAGTGGTGATATTAAAAGTTATACTCCTTCGTTTCCTCCAGGGGGCGCGGATTACGGTGGATTCAAGAACGGCTCCGGGGCTCAAATAGACTGGGGGTCTGGAACAAGATGGGGATCAACAACGACATTCTCTGTCACCTTTTGCTTAGACTCTAAAGAAAACCAACATCCATACATTGAAGCGAGATGTAACTGGTGGGATTCCGGACTTGATTTCGCTAAAATTTATCTTCGATAATACTCATGTAAAACATCCAGGGCTACTCTCTTTCCCTTTAGCTGATCCGTTTTACACATAGTTTTATTGATAAAGAACCATTATCAGTTTGTCCTATGTGGCAAGATACAGTTATTGCACTTGTTGGTTTGTCGTTCGGCTTTATGTTGCTTCCGCAAGTACGAGATTGTATCCGTGGGAAATCCGTCAATGTGTATACCGCAGGGCTTACCACTGTTGGACTCTATATCCTAGCGATAACGTTTTTCACCCTGGATATGTGGATTACTGTGATAGCAGAGATTTTTTCAGGCTCCGTCTGGTTGTTATTATTTCTCTTCTCTGTAATAAACAAAAGAAAAAAGAAATAAAATCTCCTCTGGTTTTTTATTTTAAAACACTTTTGAGTAAAACCTTCTGTACCTGAGGATTTGTGTGTTTTTTAATTAACTCCCGGTCAGTAATAACGCTATGT
This sequence comes from Euryarchaeota archaeon UBA33, assembly GCA_002506745.1. Lineage (GTDB taxonomy): Archaea > Thermoplasmatota > E2 > DHVEG-1 > DHVEG-1 > SM1-50. The sequence continues at coordinate 10,049 of DAYE01000111.1, read as the reverse complement.
TCTAGTGCGTTATGGCATTCACATGTTCGTTTATATCTAATCTTAGGAATCAATCTTTTAATGATGTTTCCCGTGTTCGTATCATTCTTTTGGAGGTTTTCTACAATTGATGAAACATTGACGTCTCCTTTTCCTTCATACCAACAGTCATAGTCAGTAATCGTCAGTATCCCGCATATGCACATTTCTGCTTCCCTGGCAAGTTTTGACTCCGGGGCTAGGGTCATACCAATGACATCAACATTCCAACTCCGGTATAATTTTGATTCAGCTCTTGTTGAAAACTGCGGGCCTTCAATACATATATAGGTTCCACGGTGGACGTCAACGCCTTCGTCTTTTGATACTGTAAAGGCGATATCAGACAACGTTTTACAAAATGGATCTGCAAAACTGATATGAGCTACTATTCCATCTTCAAAAAATGTTGTACTTCTTTTGAAAGACCTGTCGATGAGTTGATCTGCAATGACAAAATCACAGGGCTTCAATTCTTTCTTAAGGCTGCCGACAGCAGCGGTAGAAACAAGATATTCAACACCAAACTCTTTCAATGCAAATACATTTGCCCTGTAATTTACTTTGTGAGGGGCGATAGAATGTCCTTTTCCATGCCTGGGTAAAAAAACAACATCAACACCCTCGATAGTACCAAGCGTCAGTTTATCTGAAGGTTTTCCAAAAGGCGTTTCAGCATCAATTTCCTCAGTAACGTCTATAATTCCCATTTTACACAGACCACTACCACCGATGATTCCTATTTTAACAGACATAAGTCGTACAAACAAAAATTACTAAAAAAAGCTTTCTGTAAATGTCAAAGTATTTGTAGGGGAATTACATTTGTTACCGAAGGTTGAAAAACATGACAGAATCAATAAAATCAAAAATCCGGACGATTCCTGATTGGCCAAAGAAGAATGTCATGTTTAGGGATATTACAACACTTCTAAAGAGCCCAGAGGGGCTCAAGGAAACTGTTGACCTGTTGTATGATAGATATTGTACTAAAAAAATTGATGTTGTCGTTGGTATAGAATCCCGCGGTTTTATTCTCGGTGCCCCTCTTGCGTATCTCTTAGGATGCGGTTTTGTACCGGTTCGAAAGCCAGGAAAACTACCTGGAGAATGCGAATCTGAAGAATATTCACTTGAATATGGAACAGATAAGATAGAGATACACAAGGATGCGATTAACGAAGGGGATAGAGTTTTAATCGTCGATGATTTGCTTGCAACAGGCGGAACGATGAATGCAACAAGAAATCTTGTGAAAAGATTGCACGGTGAGATTATTGAATGCGCCTGTGTCGTAGAATTGCCTGATTTAAAAGGCAGAGAAAAAATTAAAGGAGAACATGTCTTCTCCATCGTGAAGTTTGAAGGAGAGTAGATGAAATGGAAAAATATGATTGGCTCAATACAAAAAATGGCAGCGAGCTTTCAGTTTTCGCAGAAGAACTAAAAGAAAAATTTTATGATCTTCCTACCGGGGAATCTTCTGCAATGTTAGGGGGTGCGATGGCTGCATCGATGAGACGGAAGGCAATAGAGCTTGACATTTCACCCGAAGAAGCAGTCGATTATTACTTTTACACCGTGATGAAGAAAAATATGATAACAAAAAAATAGGATTTTCGTTGTTTTTTCTTTTTAGGGGGTATCGCTCAGGCTCTATATCCCCTCTTGCGGCACTTTTTACTGCTTTTTTTCCTGTTGGACGGGTTTAATAATGTGAATTTTTGTGTACGACTCTATGAATATGGATTAAATGTGCCATATCCTCTAATTTGTTAACGAATATGAGTAAAAATCTCTCGCACTCCATATAGAGATGTTGCTTTAATTACAACGTCTCTGATGTATTATCCTCGGTAAATTTAGGCAAATTATTGGTATACTCATAGGTTATTAAATAAGTAGATGTTATTGCTATGACTTTTTGTAAGTCAAGTGAGAGAAAAAGTATGACCGAAGAAACAAAAGAAGCAAGAACGACGAAAAAAGAAAGAACTGATGAAAACGTAATCTATGTCGGACACAAACCTCCGATGAGCTATGTGCTTGCAGTAGTGACACAGTTTAACACGAATAGTTCGGATGAGGTGATTATTAAAGCGAGAGGCAGGTCGATTAGTACAGCAGTAGATACCGCAGAAATTGTGAGAAATAGGTTTGTCACAGATGTGATAATAAAAGAGATAAAAATTAGTACAGAGAGTATTACGAACGAAGAAGGTAGAACCTCAAATGTATCATCAATTGAAATCTGTTTGACTAAAACGAAGAGTAAATAGGCCGAACGGTCAACTTACAAGGTGATGTCTATATCTAGTTTTTTTGTAAGTTCCTTATAGCGATTTCGAATGGTGACTTCTGTTACACCTGCGACATCTGCTACCTCACGTTGCGTTCTGCGTTCACCACAAAGTACAGATGCAATATAGAGAGATGCTGCTGCCATTCCCGTTGGACCACGTCCACTCGTAAGTTCTCCATGTGCAGCTTCTTGTAATATCTTCACGGTTTTCGCTCGCACATCACCACTAAGTTTCAGTTCACTGCANNTCTTTCCTCGATATATGTGCTATATTACTTATCTCATCAAGGGTACGTGGCACATTACACTGCCGGCAGGCTGCATATAATGCTGCGGTGGTAACACCTTCTATGCTTCTACCACGAACTAGATTTTTCAAAGCTGCTTTTCTATAGATCATCGCTGCGGTTTCTCTCACCGTTCTTGGGAGACCCATGCCGGATGCTAATCTGTCAAGCTCAGAAAGCGCAGTAGCAAGACTTCTCTCTGTGGCATTACTTATCCGAATACGCCGTTCCCATTTTCTCAAACGATAGATTTGCGCTCTATTTCTCGTCGGAATTGCCTTCCCATAGGAATCCCTGTTTTTCCATCCGATCATCGTACTGAGCCCTTTATCATGAAGGGTGTATGTCATTGGCGCCCCAGTTCGAGCTCGTTTTTCCCGCTGTTCGCTATCAAACGCTCGCCATTCAGGTCCTTGATCAATCATATTCTCATCAAGAACAAATCCGCAATTTCTACACACCAATTCTGCCCGAGAGTAGTCTTTACTGAGATGTTTACTCCCGCATTCAGGGCATTGAATGATTTCTTCTATTTTCTGTTTTTCTTTTTTAACCAAAATAAATCCCTGATATTCTCTACCTTATCAGTGGTTCTATATATATACTCTCATATAGAGTTTATAAGAGTTTTCTAATGAAAAAAAAAGTAGAATATTACAGCAGAAATTGGCTATTTTTTTCTTATGGGTTTTAAATTTATGCTTCAAAATCCATACTGCGACTCTGAGAGCCTGAAAAATCATCAAATCGTCGCTCCTCTCATTTTTTTCCCAATTGTTTTATTCCATGAGTCTCTTCAGACCCCATATTCCAGCGAGTACGAAAAACGTTGTGAACAACAGTAAAACCCCAAAGTTCATTGGTATATTTGTCAAATCATTTGTAATTAAAAGAGACCGCAGCGCATCGACCACATAATACAAAGGATTGAATTTCGTTATATATTGAAGCAACTGAGGCATCGCTTCAATTGGGTACAGAGCGTTGCTTGCGAAGAAAAGGGGCATCGTAATAAGTTGAATCACTCCCATAAACCGCTCCCTACGACGTAAAAGAGATGCGAACACAATAGACAGACATGCAAAACAAGTAGATGCAAGAATAATAATTCCCATAACACAAAGTAAATTTATCGGCCAAAAGACAAACGAGACACCAAGAGGAATCGCGAGAAGTATGATGACAAAAGATTGAACCAGCCCCCTAAACCCTGCAGAGAGCCCTTTCCCCAGAACAATGGATCCTCGTGATGTCGGAGTAACCATGAGTTTCGCCAAAATCCCTGAGTCTTTATCCCANNGATAATTCTATATCTGTTGAACATAGTACCAAAGACGAGCAACCAGAGAATCGGCTGGATCATTCTGACGAACAACTCCATGGGATCATGGATGATTTTACGTACCTCGAATTCAAGCACGATAAATGTTTTTTTCACGAAATTCCTTGCAGAAATCATTACGTCAGTCTCTTAAATGTTCGTCTTCGCCCTTTCAAAGCCTTCCATTGGTTCTGTGAGGCGCCTCCATCGAGTCTTTTTCCAGTGAACTTCAAAAACGCATCTTCAAGGGTCGGACTTTTCACTTCAAGATCTTTCACCCCGATATTGCGATCTAAGAGTGTTTGAAGAATTCGTGGAGCGTTATGAGGGGCATTCTGAACAGTAAATTGCCACTTCTCGTGAGACAACGATGAAATGGAAACAACCATTTCACCCAACAGCGCAGTCAGATATTTTTGTCCCTCCTCTCGGTGCTCACTCAGATCTAGAACAACGGTGATGCTGCCGACTCCTACCTTTTTCTTTAACGCTTCTGGTGAATCAATCACGGAGATTCTCCCCTGGTCGATGATGCCGATCCGATCACAGAGAATCTCAGCTTCTTCCATGTAATGCGTTGTCAGGAAAATAGTGGTCTTCCATTCTTTATTCAACCTCTGGATATGTTCCCAGACGAGTTTTCTTCCTGCAGGATCAAGACCAATAGTCGGTTCATCTAAAAACAGCAGACGAGGACGATGTAGCATAGCCTGTCCGATTTCCAACCTTCTGACCATGCCGCCTGAATAGGTTGCGACCAAACTTTTTGCTCTTTGGGTAAGACCCATGATTTCAAGGATGTTCTCTATTCTCTCGTTACGTTCTTTTCGTGGGATATCATACAGTTTGGCGGACAAAAGAAGATTTTCATATCCTGTGAGTGATCCATCAGCAGATATATCCTGTGGGACATAACCAATCATTTCCCGAACTTTAGACGGTTCTTTGGCTATATCGACATTGAAAATACGCGCGGTTCCATCTGTTACCTTTGTGAGAGTAACAAGAATTTTTATTGTGGAGGTTTTTCCGGCACCATTCGGCCCAAGGAAACCAAAAATAATGCCCTCATCAACGTCAAAAGAGACGCCATCTATTGCTCGAATATTTCCTTTGTAAATCTTTGAAAGATTTCTTACTTCTATAGCATGCATAGATAAATGATTGCAACAAAAAACTCTATTAAAAACTTTCTTGATAGTAAGTAATTGAAAAACTATGCGTAATTGTAGGAGGTTATTCGCATCATTAGTTCCTAACTCTTGTCTTCTGCATATCTTGAAAAGTCATCCCAGATATGGCCGAATATTACTCTAAATCTCCCTTCCTTTCATGATAGTCATCAATGTTTTTTTATGTATCCGAAGAAAGATTACAATATACCAAAGGGGAATTCTAGCTATTTTTCCCTGTCGGATATCACTCTGGCTCGTTATCCCTCCTGCAGCATTGATTTCCAATCATATCGTTGAATTCAAAAATCGTAAAATATGCAACAACATCACTTTTTGTAAAAATAGAGATTTTTGATTTCATATTTTAAACAGCAGATTTTAAATAGGGTTCAACGACCCCTCATATAGAAATAATTTCACCTCTTGATTCCCCGTGGTTTAGTATCGCTCTGAGCATGATTATCTTTATGGTCATTCTTTTGGTTGTGTGGCTCTATAGAACTGGACGTATATGATTAAAAAAACATAAAACACTATGAGTCTTGCTGTTTGCTTCAATATTTCTTTCGCAGAGAGCGGAAGGTATGTTCTCGAAATTTGACACCAAACGATAACCTCGTAAACAGCATATGTTCTAGATGTTGTCCATCTGATTCTGAAGACTACCATCCCATATGATGTTTTTCGAAAGAAATGATTGTTCTTTTGTCAAAACCGGTTTTTCGATAGGTGGAAGATCGGTATCAGGCACTTTCGCAGCCCAGGCGACGAATCTTCGAACCATCCACCAGGTATGAGTCAACTCAGCAGATCTATCCTTGCTTAAGGATGCGATATCCTCCCATTGATAGAGACCTGTCCCAAGACAGGTAAAGTCCTCTGATTTTTTTTCTGTGATATGACCGTTCCACCAGACCATATATTCAGGATGCGCAGCACACAGAAGGATTCTGCCCTTGTTTTCATTTGGATAAATCTCTGCTGTGATACTTGCTTTGTTGGAATAATCCAGATCAATAATCTTATTGGTTAACTCCCAATTCCCTGCCAGATAATATGTGTATAAAAACAGGTTTTTTAAGGAATTATTTTGTTTTTTTAGGTATCGTGCTGCTTTGAAGAACGCTGAAAAAATACCAGGGATGCCTCCTGTATATCTCCATGCATGGATCCGTAGATTAGTATTGTCTGAAACATCCTGCGACGGATATTGGGCAAGGATATGTACTTCTCGGTCGGGGTGTTCTGGCACTATCAACGCTGGTCCACCCCACCAGCGGATTCGTTCAGTATCTTGTTTGACATCTGAGAATATCGGATGATTCTTTTGTAATTGAAAATCTATTGGGGCGCCTCCGGTATGAATATGAGCACCATTGCTTGTCGTTCCTGGCGCAAAAGAAAAGACGTACGCGGTCGCACCGATTTTCTCCGGGTGATTTTTTTGAAAAGGATAGAATAATGGGAACGCAAGGGATTTGTAATAGGATGAGACACAGGTCACTCCCAGAGCGCTTTTGTTATATTGTCTCTCAAGAAACGTACGTGGTTTTTTTTTCGCTGTCTTCAAATCGGTTATCAACGCGGTTCCACCACAGATCCCGATGTATCCGCCGCCATCTTGGATAAAGGTAGCGATGTTTTTTTTCCATTTCCTGACACTTTTTAAGTAGTGAAATCCTTTCATAATTGCTTGGCCATCTCCTACGCCTCCACCTGGGACTAGCAAGATGTCGAACTCTTTTGTCGTAAGACGTCCTTGTAAAATATCGTTATCGAAAATAAATTCTGTAGTTACCGAATAGGATTTCCCCTGGGTCGTCCAGGAATAATTCTGTAATATCTCAGGGAACATTCGCTTCCCAGAGCCCCATCCCAGCAGTTCTTCTCCAAGGATAGCGACGCGTATCAAACGTCCTCGTTGATATTTTGTTGTCTCAGGATCTTTGGGTTCTGACATGAGTCTCACTTCGGTGGCGTATACCTCCAACGATCAATGGTAAACTTCCAGTTCTTTTCGACATGCTGCACTATTCTTTCATCAATTGAATAGACGTTTGTCTTGTACTCGGATTGTCGTTCCAGATACTTCATCATGTGAGGCGTCGCTGTTTCAAAACCAGGGATCTTCAACGTCTCATAGATCTGATGTATATGTTTCATTGGATCAGCGATAAGGTCTTCATATTTTACCTCAACAAACCTATCTTTTGGTATTAGTTCTTTTTGCTCAAAAAAACTGTTCATCAGACGAATGTAGTTTGACACGACTTGTTTTTCTATTTCTTCCTGCGAAGCATCTTGTAATGCGAGTTTATCCAATACCTTCATTCTCATTTTTTTTGTCGACAGATACACCAGGTAGGGACTCCGATAGATATGAATGAATCTTGCTTCTGGAAACAGTTCAAGCAACGTTGAAATACGTGCTGTGTTCGGAGGGTTTTTCGAAAGGAACCGTTTTCCATGATTCATGAACATAACAGTTTTGATGAATTTGAGATAGGCTGCTTTCCATTGGTTTTTTTCTTCAGGAGAAAGTCCCTGGAAATGAATGGATTTCAGGTATTGTTCCTCCGCATTTCGAGGAAAATGAAGACAATGGAAAAACGACCAGGGGTATAACACCGCGAGTGCTGCTTCATCCTCATATGGCCCATCGATATCAACCTTTATGGCATCCATTGGTCGTTCGGAGGGGAGGAACCGAGCCAAAAAACTCTTTATAGGTTCCAGAATCAGACAGCTCTCCGGTAACAGGGTGCTCCAGAGTGTGGTGTAACAGAATTGCGGATCGTTACTTAACAGTTCATGCAGGTAGGTCGTCCCGCTGCGCCAGTGACCGATAATAAAAACAGGAGGATCATGCAGTACTACATCGTTTATTTTTTTCTCGTATTTTATTTTAAAAAGCGTCCGTATCGGGGCGGTAGCAAGGGATGTCAAGGTGACAAAAAGTGCTCTATGGAGGTACTTTCGGTCAATACCTCCGTTTTTTTTCACCAGGTGAACCCATTGTCGTGTTGAGATCCCAAACAAGGGATGCTGCATTGTCAGATGATGCATTTGTGTTTGTTGTTTGCTTTTCGTTTTCATTCTTGTCACTCTTTTTTATCAACAATTTATATGGTGAGGTCTTTTTCAAAAACACGGTGTTTCTTATACAATGTTGCACCAGTCAGCGCAATCGTTGTATGAGCAATCGAGTTGTGTTCATCAATCCATCCGACTTCTGCGTGAACATACCCTCGTTTTTTCATCTCGACTAAGGCTTCGTAATTTAATAAAGACCCAATGTGTTGATACCGGAATCCTTTCTTGATACCGATAAAATGTAATTTCCCTGCATTGATTTTTCGTTGTCTGAAAAGAAATCGAAGGAGTTCAACAGGTCTGAGCCGTCCATGCATGTCTTGAAATGCTTGATTATACTCTGGTGTAGACCATAGATATGCGACCGGTGAGCCGTTCGATTCAGCGATTAAAAATAACTTTGGGTCAACAAACCATCGTAGTTGTTTGACTCCAAAACGGTTTTTCACCTCGTCAGGATTCACAGGAACAAATCCCCAATGTTCTGAGAATGTTTCTAAAAAAAGGGGAATCCACCATTTCAACTCCCTTCCGGTGTGGAGTCGATTGAACGGTCGAATTCGTATATCGAACGATACGCATTGTCGTACTTTTTCTTCGAGATCCTTTGGTAATGGCTTTGTCAAATCAATACAATAATGGAAAAAATCACGAGATTTTGTCAGTCCATATCTCTCCGCAAAGGATAGATAATATGGTGGTGAATAGGTGGAAAGCACACTTGGTCGTGAGTCAAAACCCGTATAAAGAAAACCACACCCTATATCAATTCGACCATCTATAGGGCCTCGCATGATCTTCATGTTTTTTGATGTGAGCCAGTCTTGGGCACTCTGATATAACGCTTGTGCGCATTCGTAATCTTCGATGCATTCAAAAAAACCAAAGTAGCCTATGTTTTCTCCGACTGCCTCGCAATACGCATAGTCGATGATTGCAGCGATTCGACCAATGATTTTGTTTTGTTTCCAAGCGATGAATAATTGGCATTCTGCATGGGACCAGAACGGATTCTTTTGCTTAAAAAAACTGTTCATCTCATACCAAAAAGGAGCAACCCAAAACGGATTGTCATGATAGACCTGAAAAGGAACCTGATAAAATATCTTAAAATCTTTTTTGTTTTTTACACGTTCAATTCGGAAATCATCCGGGTATTTTCTTTCGAAATCTACCTTTGACTCAAAGACATATCTTTTCTGAGCGTCTGACGATGAGTGGGAAATACTGCTACCTCCATGATGATCTTTACATAGTCCATTCCAATTATTCTTGTTTTCTTAATAAACATTCTTACCAAATTTATGACAAATTCAACTTCGAAGGTGTAATGGTGAGAAAAAAGAAAAGAAAGATCTAAGAGATGGATTATTCAATTAGTATTCTTCATTTCTTCTGAATGAGACGGTCAGTTGGTAAGAAGAGAAAATATGAGTGTTTCTAAAAAAGGATGCGTATGGAAAAAATGAGCTAGGAATTGTTGCAGCATTGTCATTGACTGAGGAACGATTTTCACTGAGGTGGTAAGAGTCACCGGGATTGTATCAAAATTGGTAGGGTNNGATTCATTCTCCGGGGTTAACCGAACTCCTGATTCTGGGTTAAAGGACCATGTCCCCCAAGAAATTGATGAGGTGTTCACCGTCCAGTTCAATAAAGAGTTCTTATCCCCAATATTCTGCACCTCAAAGCTTCCGATAACGGTCGCACCGGGTTTGATATCAGTCCATGAAAGAGTACCAGAACAGTCTACCTTAGGGGTTGACCCATTCTCTGGTGGCTCAGGCTCTTCCGGAGGAATATAGACGACTTTGAACACTTGTCCTCCTATGTCATATTGCCAAACAGTTGCT
>DAYE01000015.1 GCA_002506745.1 Euryarchaeota archaeon UBA33 | reverse complement strand
GTGAGTATTAAAACCATCATGATCGTTGACGAGGAAACCGATTTTCTCAAACAAGTAAAAGCTACCTTAGAAAACGACGATTTTAAGGTGGTAACCGCACGTAACAGCAGGGAAGCATTAGACCGACTCGAAGATGAAAATGAAGAAACCTTTGATTTAATCCTGGTAAACACCCGAATGCCAGGTAGTAAGTGGACAACCGCCTTCTTTTCCATGAGACCTCCTCTGAAAAAACTACCAGGTGGTATTGAGAATTTCTTACAAAAACCATTCACGAAAGAAGAACTGGTTGAATTTGTCAAAGAGAAAATAAACCTCCGCTAAGGAAGAAAAAAAAGAGGGATGAAATCATTTTTTTTATGCTATTTGAGGGTTTTTACCCATTCATAGACTGGCATGACAAGATCCTTAATCCGCTGCTTTTCAGGATTCATCGGCGATGGTTTCCAAAAATCCGCAGGCTCAAAATGAAAATCAGTGACCGCCCCAACGCGCTGCTGTTTTGGTTTAAACACTATTTTCAAGGGCATGCCAAATTCCACGTCCCACGGGTTCAACCCGTGCAGCTCGTTTGCCATGGCGACTTTACTAGTACCAATATTGGCGTACACAAGGACAATCGGCAATCGTTTGAGTGATGACCGTCCGCTCCATCCTGCGACAGTCCAGGTATGCACCTTCGCGGTCAGAGGCATCTCTATCCACTCGGTTTTTTGTAAATTACAGTCCAAATTCCAACAATGGGTACGGACAGGAACCCAAGAATCCCCGCATTTCGGGCAGCGGGTCCCCATGATTTTCCCATCAAGCAACCCAATGAAGAACTTGCTATTCCACCCATGTCGAATCGTGTACAGCTGATCATAATGGAGGAACTGGTTCATGGTAGTCCGATCCTCTGAAATCTCATGGCCAACGAATGCAAATCCGGTTTCTCTCACATCCGAAGGTCGGTAGTCTTTTTTCTCGGTGAAATTGGGTGGGTCAGCGAATTTCTCTTTTTTAGTTTTCATAACAACAGTAACCGTCATAGTCTAAGGCCTCCGGAGAATGAAATTCGAAATGCTCGTCCCAGTCCCCGCATGACTGTTGACTATCCCACATTCTGGGTCAGGAACCTCGGTTTTTTTGCTCAGATGTTTCTGGGGAATCATCCCTGCGAGCTGATAATAACATTCAATAGTACTCATCAGACCTGTGGCACCAACAGGGTGACCATAGCCGAGCAATCCTCCACCGGGATTCATTGGGATGTCACCATTTATACTTGTACGTTCATCACGAATGAATTTAGCGATAGTGTTTTCATCGGCCAGTCCTAATGCCTTATAGATCTGTGCTTCTGAAGTTGAGAACGCATCATGGATCTCACCAAAATCAATATCTTTCAGTGGGTCTGTGATGCCTGCCATTTTGTATGCCTGTTCCGCAGAGTTCCGACACGCTGCAAACTCAGTCATCCCTGGGTACCCAGGGCCATAGCGCTCACTCCAACCAGGGTTGTTCAGTCGATCCCCTGCCCGGATCGTACAGCTAGACAACCCCATGCCCTCAACCGTGACATAATGATCCGGGTTGATTTTCTTGGCGTACTCCTCACTGCAGACCAGGAGGAACGCGACACCTCTGCTCATCAGACAGCAATCGTATTTCTTAATAGGGTATGAGATGAGCCGGGAGTTCATCACATCATCTACCGTGATGTACCGATGGTCATTGCGATACCATTGCGCCTTGGGATTATCCATCGCATTGTTTTTGTTTTTGACAGCAATGGTCGCGACGTCTTCCTCGGTGACATGGTTTTCCTTCATCCATTTGTTCGCCATCGCAGCATAGTAAATAGGGTAGATGCCTCCTACCATAAGCTCGTATCTGATATCGGACGCCATCGCGATGAACTCACTGCCTTGAGACTGTGAGACAGAATCCATGGTCTCCCATCCAACGATACCGACGACATCATGATGACCAGACATGACAGCGAGCGCTGCCGCATAGAGCGCGGAACCTCCGGTGTTCCCCCCGTTTTCGACTCGAAAATGCGGTAGACCGACGAGTCCAAGATGATCATGGATGATCCATTCTGGTGCGAGCTGATGGCTGAAATGGACAGAGAAATGTGAATAGATCATAAGGTCAAGGTCACGCAGGGAGAACCCTGAGATATCCTGCTGAGTCTCCTTGATGCATTCTGCTGCCCCGCCTTCGATACTTTCAAAACCAGTTGGGCCGTAGTCAAATGGTGTTGTTGCTCCTCCGATGATACACACTTTTCGTGACATAACTTACTTCCCCTCAGGACTTACAACCTGTAAAAGGCCCCAGTCCCCTGCAGAGGATATCGTTTGAGAATTAAAAAAGGTTGTTATTTATTAAAAAAAATAACTGGGAAATTAAATATCAAAATACTGTTCAATAGCGGTTTTTAGTGGAACACATTCTTTTTCATTGTCTATGTTTTTCAAACCAAACAAATCGAAATGGTTACTGCTGGTTTTTTGTGACCCAAAAAAGGTCTGTTTAGGTGTTCTGGATGCAGCATCCATAGGATTTTGATACGCATTCATGAACCAAAAGCGGAATACCCCAGTGAAGAGAACTGGGAGACGTAGCCAAGGAGTATAGGTTATTTGTCCATCCTCTATGACCCTTAAATGATCTCCGTTTCCGTTCTTATTTGGGCCAGCGACAGCACCCCACCAGTTCAACGGAGCAGAAACAATGCATGCATCGACAGAGAGCCCATAGGCGTAATTCTGATAGATGTTATTGAGGAAGATTTTACTCTCATTTGCCTCTGACACACTGATGCCATAGGAATTCGTCGAAATGGTGTTTCTCCCGATGAAAACCTGGTGTGTATTGGAAAGAAAGATTCCATATCCATTCGAAACGATCCTATTTTTCCTGATGATGTTTCCCTTGGAATATTCAAGGTCAATGCCATAGCCATTCTCTTGGATGATATTTCCCATGACGATATTGTTGTCATTGTTTGCCGAGCCGAGATCGACGGCGATCATGCTTTGGTTCGTGATGATGTTTCCCTGGATGATGTTGTGTGATGAATACGCTAGTAATATCCCGATAGTTCCCTTATTCAGATTAAGACCTTTGATTGTGCAATGGCTCGAATCTACCAAGATTACTTCACCAGCGTCATCAGGTATGGTTGTCCGTCTTCCACCGAGAATGTAGTACACTGGTTTCCCGTTGACCGTGTTACTTGAATCGACGTCATTGATGTACTCGGTATTTTCATTCCCATATACCATGAGACTGCAATGAATCATCGCATTTGAATCAAGAACATTATTACTGGAGGAGAGGAGATACAGACCAAATACACTGGTATTACGAATGGTATTGTTCGTCAATAGATTGTTCGAGGATTTGTCAAAAAACATGCCATAGGAACCGTCTTGGATGGTATTTCCGATAATCGAGTTTTTCCAGCAGGAATCAAAGGAAAAACCCATCCCATTGTTAGTCAGGAGATTCCCTTGGAAAATGTTCATGTTTGATGAATCGACATCGACCCCGTAGTTATTCCCTTGGATGATGTTATCCCTGATACTGTTTTCATTGTTATCTGAACCATCCAAATCAACCGCAACAACGCTGTTGTTGGTAAGGATGTTGTCTTCGATGGTATTCATCGAACAATAGGCAAGTTCCAGCCCGACACTCGCATCACTTAAGTTACACTGTGAGACGATGCAGCCGGTGCATTTGGTGAGGATGACCTGCCCCGCGTCCGAGGGGATCGTCCTATTGGTTTGGTTGATGTAATAGTACAATGGTTTGCCATTGACTGTGTTGCTCGAATCAACGTCATTTCGATAATCAGCCGGATTACTTCCTGTTGCCTGTACTCCGCAGTGCAGCATCTCATTGTCTTTCAGAACATTATTCCCGGATGCATCAAACGAGATGCCAACAGTGCATTGGTCAATGGTTTGTCCTTCGAGAGTGTTGTAGGTGCTAAAGTCAAGGTTCATACCTGTAAGAGAACCGTGATAGGAGCAGTTTTTTACCAAGTTATAGGATGAATCATAGAGAAAGACACCGTCCCAGAAACCATCCTGAAAGGTACAGGTTTCCACCGTGTTATTGTGACAAGAGATAAGATACATCCCATGACCATCGTTACTATNNCTCTATGGTTGAATCCGTGGTACCCGCAAGAAGGACTCCTTCAAAATTATGAGAAAAATCAGAGTTTTTTACCGTGATATTGTGACAGTTGACCAATCCAAGGAACCCTATCTCTGTTGTTTCATCAAAGAGAAGATTGTTTTGTTCAATGAGGTAATACATTGGTTTTCCGTTGATGGTATTCGAGGCGTCGATATCGCAGTAAAAGTCTGATACGGATGAGGAGCCGATACCGAAGTTCACGTAATTATCCAGCATGGAGTTGTTCCGCATTTTTGTATCCGGGGCATACGGCAAACTTATCCCATCATAGCCATTTTGGCAGACATTATCTGTGATTTGGTTCCCTGAGGACTGTTGGATGAGAATGCTATCAAAGTGATTTCTTGTGCATGTGCAATGAATGATTTGGTTGTCATTTGAGGTTTGGAAGATCGTAATCGCATCCGCATTATCATGACATGTACAATTCTGAAGAATATTATTTCTCGAGTTCACAAGGTAGATGGCAACGAGATTCTCGTATAGGTCACAATCTTCTATTTGGCAAAAGGATGCATTGGCTAAGGAGATGCCGACCCATTCGTTTTTATTGATGATGCAATTCGAGAGAACGGTATCTTTCGCTTTAATCTTCACCGCGGCCTGGTAATGATATCCCTGATTATGGGTGATGCACAACTCACTGATGGTGACATTATTCGATAGAATAGTCACCGTATCCAAAGAAGAACCAAGGGAGGAGCCGTTGATCTCTGTGCTTGTTTTATCTTCACCCATCAACGTAATTGATTTATCGATAATGATGCTTTCAAGATACGGGGAAGAGTCGTCGTACACATAGACGGTATCACCAGAACTCGATGCATCAATAGCATCCTGGATCCTTGTATAATTCCCAGTGCCGCTCCCACCAACATAGAAGATATTCCCCCCCATGACAGATTGCATCGTTTTTTCACCAACGGCCTGGTCATACGATGAAACCATAGGAGGGATGAGAAGGAAGACAAGGATTCCAATTACCACATTTTTCCGTATGGATGGATGTCTTTGCACAGTTTTTTCCCCTTATCTATCATTTTATAAGTATAACGTGATATAATAATATTACGAAACTGGCAATAAGAAAAAAAATCCTTCTAAAAAGACATTATTTTCCTATCACCATGCCCGCAGGATCGATTTTCTTCAAAAGAGATAGCTCCTTCTGAGACGGCGGTGTTGTTACTGAAACATGATCAGGAATCCGAATCGCAAACCCAGAGTTCTCAGTAATCTGCTCGACCGTCACCCCTGGATGCAGCGATAGCAACATCATCTGTTTGGACTCAGGGTCAAAACCATACACCCCGAGTTGAGAGATAACCCGATACGGTCCGCTACCCGTCGGCAACCCGTTTTTCTCCCGTGAATCAAACCCAGAAAGATACCCAGGTGTCGTCAAGAAATCCAGTTTCTCAAGGAACCGATGCTTATCCTGCCGCATCAGAATAATCGTCTGATGACACAAGGTCCCGACATCATTGGCCCCACCACTCCCCGGGAGACGCACCTTCGGATGCTCATAGGGTCCGATCACGGTCGTATTCAGATTCCCAAACCGATCGATCTGTGCACCACCAAGGAACCCATAATCAATGTACCCTGCTTGTGCCATCGCCATAGAATCATGCATGCTGGAGGCAGCGACCGCGGAATAAAACGTCCGTGAATCACCAACTGAAATAGGAAGCACCGGCATCTCCGGACCGATCCCACCAGCCTCAAAAAACAACAGCAGGTTCGGAGCATGGGTCCGCTGCGCAAGCATCGCCGCGATCATCGGAAGACCAGTCCCGACAAACACCGACTTGTTGTCCTGGAGCATCCGCGACGCGACACAGGCGAGCAACTCTGTTGATGAATACGGTACTTTTCCGGCTCCTTTCTCGCCCTTTGCTTTTAACCAAGGCGCGGTCATCGGCTCCTCGAACCGCTCAATCCGAGCAAGCTGCGCCATCTTCTTTCGCCCACCCACACACCGTAAATACTCTGAAAAATCCTTCAGCCCATACACATATTTCTCAAGATACCGCTGCACACCCTCCTCCGTTGTAGACTCCGATAGCCATTCACCGATATGATCCTCATCAAAGAAATACTGATACGGCATCTGACACGGATGCGACCCGAACGGCGTTTCTACCACCGCGCTCACCAAATAAAAAGGAATCACGGTCTTCCAAGGCTCCTTCCGTATCTTCTTACTATCAACTATCGTCTCCGTAGTAACAATCAGATGGCGAGCCGCCCGAGACAGCTCGAAATCCTCAACAATGATCCCATCGATCTGCGCGTTCCCATACCTATCACATCGAGGCACATGAACCACTGCGACATCCGGGTAACACGCGGGAAGAAGACACACTTGTTTCCCGCTGTACGGATCAACCATGGTCTGCGCAGAGGAACGAGCAAACGTATCGGTCCCCTGCATCACCCGCGTTGGGATAAACGGTAGACCCATCATCCCTGCAAGAAAACGCCATTGAAACCCAGCATTACTGATCTCACCAGTGACTTTGCATTTTCCGGTTTCGACAGCACGTCGAGATGCTGGAGACAACCCGCGCAGCTCATGACCAAACGAGTACGCAACCTCGACTTGATCCACACAGCCTGAGCCGACCAACAAATCAAGGTCATGCACCGCGGTCTTCCCTGTCATGAGTAGATGCTTTTTTTGTTGTCGGATAATCTCATAGACAACCGCCATGGAGACCCGCACATGCCCAAACCCACCCATGGCAAGCAACGAACCATCAGGGATAAACCGTGAAACGGCCTCCTGCACAGACATCCGTTTATCCACCAGACCACGCGGTTTATTCTGAACAACCCACTGCCGATTCTCATCAGGATCATGCCACCCGATAAGCCTCCCAGTACCCTTCTGAATCTTTTGATCACCTGTCATAAGAACCATTCCTCGCCACATCCATTTTCATCATTGAGATAAACGCTGTAAAACCACCCAGTAACCACATCGAGTATCCCTACAAAAAATCTTCGACCACACCGAAGCGTAAATTTAAAGACATGTGACCTATCCTGGTATGAGGATACCTATGGATTTCCAACTTACAGAACAGCAAAAACTATTCAAAAAAACAGTCAGAGAGTTTGCTGAAAAAGAAATTAAACCACTTGCTCCAAAAATCGACAAAGAAGAATAT
>DAYE01000121.1 GCA_002506745.1 Euryarchaeota archaeon UBA33 | reverse complement strand
ATCACCTCTCGGCAGCGCAATCCGAATGTCCCTGAGGTTTCCCAACCGTTTACGTACCCCGAGCTTCAGATCAAGACTGGACAGAAAAACTTGTTCTAATCATAGAAGGTCGTTGTGTTTTTTGTTTACCTGAAAATTATATAAGCACCCTGCTTATTGTGGATTCGTCGCACGCATAGTTCGAACGTGTCTAACATAGAAAAAAAATAAGGTGTAAGTAGTATGGGCTTCATTGAACGATTGGAAAGAAACATCACAAAGCTGCAGAAGAAAATCGAAAAAGAACAAATCAAAATCGACCAATTAGAAGCAAAATGTGAGAGTAAAAAAATCACGAAAGCGGAGTTCAACATCAAGAAGAAGCGACATGACGATCAGATCCATGCGTGGAGCTCTCGTATCCGTGTCCTGCAGGGTGGTATTGTCCGAGAGAAGCAGCATATCGAGGAAAAAGCTGAGGAAAAAGAGAAGAAACAAGAAGAAAAGGATAAGAAAAAAGAAAAGAAAGAGAAAAAGGAAAAAGAGGAAGAACCGGAAGGGGAATCAGAAGAAACCGAAGAAGAACCGGAAGACGAAACTGAAGAGGAAACACCAAAGTAACACCATATACTAATTGCTTCTTCATTGTTTCCTACAATACTGTATTTTTCACCCATTTTTTATCTCATAAGCAGGTTCCCAATTAACAAGGTTTAAATACAGACCCCAATATTTTATTTATAGGGATTATTGGACAATGACAAGCAAAACCGTCATGAGAGTTATTTGTATTGGAACCATCGCATTTCTTTTATGTTTCACACCTGTCGGAAGAAGCAATCTCCCAGATAAAGAAAACCTTACTCCTGAAAGAGATGATCAGATCCTGTGGTGGTATCAGTTAAACGCCCCCTCGTTTGGGTCCTCAGCTGTTGCGGATATCGACGAGGATGGGTTCCTTGAGATTGTTTTTGGCACGTATTTCAACGATGAGCATATCTATGCGTTAAATGCAGAAGACGGCTCGCTTCTCTGGAGTTATGATACCGGTGGCTGTAATGACGCCTCACCGGTCATCGCTGATGTGGATCTTGATGGTCATCTTGAGGTCGTCATCCCTGCATCATCCCCCTCGATGGTGTATTGTTTCAATGGAATGAACGGAGCTGTGGAATGGTCACGGTCCACTGGTGCTTCGAACTGTATCGACTCACCCCCAGCGGTGGCAGATGTGGACAATGATGAAAAACCAGAGGTGCTGCTTGGGACGTTTTATGGGAATGTGTTCTGTCTGAATGGGGAGGATGGCAGTATCCGTTGGCAGAAGAACCTTGGGTCGACGAGCTATATTCAATCTGATCCTGCAGTCCTTGATGTGAATGATGATGGGCAGCTTGATGTTGTCGTGGCGCAATTTGCTGGGGATTGCCGTGTGTACGCCTTATGGGGCAATAACGGGTCGACCCTGTGGTACTCGGATCTCCCTTCGGATTATATGTATCATGGGTGCTCGTTTGCTGATCTGGATGAAGATGGNNTCCTACAACATCCTAGGGGTGCTCTCCTGGACAGGCTCGTTGCTTTGGAGTGTCTCTACGGGTGGTAATATGTTCCGGGGTGCGGCACTATCTGATATTGATGGAGAGGGGACTCTTGATGTTGTCTTTGGCTCTGAGGATGGGATTCTACGGGCGTTAAAAGGGAGCAACGGGCAGGTGCTTTGGACCTGTGATTTAGAGGCTCATTATGGGATGGTTTTTGAGATGGACCATGCGCCCGTGATCGCTGATCTTAACAATGATGGGCGTTTAGATGTGTTTGTGATAGGTGGGTATGGGATTTCTGATCCCTGGACCAATAACCATGGGCGTGCGTACGCACTCACCGCAGGTAATGGGTCTGGTCCAGGCTGGCCGATGTTCCGACATGATTGCCGGCATAGCGCTTGTTATACAATCGCTGTGAACCAACCACCCGCAGGCGGGAACATCTCTGGTCCGTTATACGGACGACCTGGGGTGAACTACACGTTCTGTATCACCGTTACTGATCCTGAAGGTCAAAATGTGTGGTGTTCATGGGATTGGGGCGATGGTTCGAATATCGAGTGGTTAGGGCCGTACGGGTCTGGAGCGGAGATATGTGTCACCCATGCATGGTCAAACGAAGGAGTCTATTATTTTCGGGTGAAGCTGAAGGATGATTCTGGTGCGGAGAGTGAATGGTCCGAAGCGTTTAAGATAATCATCGATGGGACCGCCCCTGTTCTTGAATTCATAAAACCAAAACAGGGTTTTTTGTATATATGGGGTAAACCAGTTTTCCCATTATTTTTTACGACTGTTGTGATTGGTTCAATAACGGTCGAAGTTTATGCGGTGGACAATGGTTCTGGGGTGTCTGAGGTAGAGTTCTCCCTTGATGATGTCGTAATCGCAAAAGATTATACCGGGCAAAATAACACGTACACCTGGTATTGGTTCGAACGCGGTTTCTGTTTCCCACGTCTTCTAGGCGCAAAAGCATATGATCTGGCTGGAAATTCCGTAAGCAGAGAGATGCGAGTCTGGAAAATCTTATAATTTTTTTCTTTTTAAAACGTTGAGACGATTATTCAAAAAACCTAAGTATTGTCCCGTGTTAACACGTGTTGAAATATCTTTAAATAGTGACAGTTAATGTCCGCGGGATTATGAGGAAAGGAGAGAGGTATCCCCTTATCTTTTTTCGTATTCTTCCTCTCTCTCCTCTTTTAAAAAATGTCCTGTTCATTTATACAGCACCATAAAAACAGTATATGTCTCATCACTATGTGACGGTAACATTTTAATGTCCGTAACTCTCGCAAGCGGAGGACCTATCCAGCACCAGGCGACCATCTCATCAACCACGGTCTGGTCTCCCTCGAACATTGCCTCGACGTCTCCATCATCTGTGTTCCTCACCCAGCCAAAGATTCCTAACTCATCTGCTTTCTGCTTGGTACTGGCACGATACCACACTCCCTGTACTTTGCCTGAGATGAGGACATGGACTCGTGCCTTCATACAAACCACGTATTTTATGGTCTAAACCGAAGTAGCGTTCGTGGGAACGGAATCGTATCCTTGATGTTCTCCGCCTTACAGATCCAGGCGACAAGTCGCTCCACCCCCAGGCCATAGCCAGCGTGAGGTACAGAGCCGAACCGTCGTAGATCAAAGTACCACTGGTAATTCTGTACACACTCACCCATCTGTTCCAATCGCTCGGTCATCGCAGCAATATCCGTACTTCTCTGCGACCCGCCGATGATCTCCCCGTAACCTTCTGGCGCCAACATATCAAAACACAACGCGGTCCGTGGGTCTTGCTCATCTTTAGGCTTGTAGAATGCCATGATCTCCAGCGGATAATTGGTCACCACCATCGGGGTCTTGAAATGGTTCATCAGCTTGTCTTCCTCGATGGTCCGCAGGTCCTTTCCCCATTCAATGTCCATACCTTCCTTTTCCCTCAGGATCCGTAATGCCTCCGTGTAGGTGATGGTGGGAAACTCTGCTGCTGCGATTTCCTGTAGTTTTGCGATATCCTGCCCCAAGACCTCAAGGTCCTTTTTGTTTTTCTCCAAAACCTGATCAAGGATGTAATGGACCTCCTCTTTTGCGAGGCCAACGACATCGGAAAGACCCATCCAAGCTGCCTCCATCTCCGCCATCCAAAACTCAGACAGATGCCGAGATGTCTTTGATTTCTCCGCTCGGAACGTCGGCCCCATGTTGTAGATTTTATCTAACGCGAAGATTCCGGCTTCTGCATACAGCTGCCAGGATTGTGACAAATAGGTTTTATCCTCATAATATTTAACCTCAAAAAGTGTAGAGCCACCCTCGCATTGGTTTGGCTGCAACACCGGTGCATCAAACTCGTAGAACCCACGGTCTCTGAAAAACGAATGGATCCCACCAACCACCGTGGAACGTACCTTCAGAATCGAGGTGAGCTTTCGCGACCGGATCCACAGATGTCGCTCGTCGAGAAGTAACTCTGGGCTTTGATCCTTCGTGATCGGGAATGGTTCTGCGAAATTCACCACCGTCAGATTCGTCACCTGAAGTTCATAGCCACCTGGGGCTCGTTTATCTTCTTTGACGGTCCCTGTGATTTGCACTGACGACTCGATTAACGCTTTAACAGCGTCTTCGAATTCCGAGTCAGGGAGATTTCCCCGTTTCACGGTCGTCTGAAGCACCCCAGTGACGTCACGCAGTGTCATAAACACAATGTTGCCGCTGCTTCGCGTCCGGAAAATCCAACCACGCAAATGAATAGCTTTCCCGGTATGATCTCCTGATAATATGTCTTCGATTGATGTCCAGTCTGTTTTCGGCATACTTGCCCAACTCACTAAAGAGGATATATTTGCTGCATTTATCAATTACGGTTAACAACCTATTCCCTTCATTAATAAAAGGAGATAACATTGATTAAACCGGATACCCTCTCAATAACAGTCATTATCTCACCCGTAAGGGTTACCCTTAAATAGGGCCTCTTTTATTATTGGCAATACTTTCTTGTAGTATTCAAAATACTATAACGAGAGAACTTGTACACTAAAACGGGGTATCATCTTGGCAGAAAATGAAAAATCACCAGAAGAAAAAAAACAACAACCACCAAAAGAATCAGCAGAAGCAAAACCATCAGAGGGAAAAGAAGCCCCTGAACGAAAAGATGCTGGCACACCGGAACAACCAACTGTTAAACCAGATCAACAGAAGAAAAAAGAGAAGAAAGGAAAACAAGCTGCCAAAGAAGAAGAACCGACAAAGAAAAAAGAACATGATGAGAATTTTAACTATATCATCCGTGTGGTCAACACCGATATCAACGGTGAAAGCAATATTGTCCAGGGTCTGACCCAGATCAAAGGAGTCGGACGGCATATGGCGACGTTCATTGCTGATACAGCTGGGGTGGACCGGAAGCTAAAATTCGGGAACCTCCCAGAATCTGAGATTGACAAACTCAAAGAAGTCTTAGAGAACATTGATGAATATGCGCCTCCATGGATGCTGAATTACCGGAAAGACGCATACACCGGGGAGGACCTGCATGTGATCAGCACCGATGTGACATCACGTCTCCGGGATGACATTAACATGATGAAAATGATACGGTGCTACCGTGGAGTACGCCATGAACTTGGTCTCAAAGTTCGGGGACAACGAAGCAGTTCGAATGGCCGCAAAGGCCTAGCATTAGGTGTATCAAAACGAAGAGAAGCACCAGCAGCAGCTGGCAAGAAAGAGGAGTCTAAGGAGAAATAGGAGTGGTATAGATGAGTAGTCAGAAGTTCCCAAGAAAAAAATATGAAACCCCTATGCATCCCTGGAAAGAGACTCGTATCAAATCAGAGCGCGAGCTGATAAAAAAATACGGGTTGAAAAATCATAAAGAAGTATGGAAGGCGAAAACATACCTCGGGAAACATCGAGAGCAAGCAAGAGAACTGCTTGCGAAGGTCGGAATGTCAAATCCGCAGATTAAAAAAGAAAGCGACCAGTTGCTCCTTCATTTGACCCACATGGGTATCGTTTCCATGGGAGCGTCTCTTGATGATGTCCTTGCCCTTGACACCGAATCAGTTCTATCCCGACGATTGCAGACCCTTGTCTATCTCAAAGGATTTTCAAGTACACCATACCAAGCACGTCAGTTGATTTCCCATGGTCATGTGGCGGTGAAAGGCAGGAAAGTCACCATCCCAAGTTTCATGGTCGGGAAAGACGAAGAAAGTCAGATCCAGTACACGATTCGATCTCCATTAAATGAAATTTCACATCCTGCTCGGCCAAAAACGGACGTTTATAAATCTGAGCCAGGTATTCCTTTAAAAGTCCCTGTTGATGAAAAACCTGTCGAAAAACCAGTCGTGGTTGCTCAACCTAAACAAGAACCAGCAGCAGCGATCGTTGTACCCTCAAGTCAGCCGGCAGCTATGGTACCGGTTTCAGTACAATCAACAATGGCTTTACCAGTGCCAGCAGCAGAGAAACCAGCTGAGGAAAAACCAGCCAAACCGGCAGGAAAACCCAAGGATCATCCGAAAAAAGAAAAGAAGACGGAAGAGGTGTAAGACATGGCACGAAAAGGCATCGCTCATATTTATTCATCATTTAATAACATCATTATCACGGTTACGGATTCCACTGGAGCGGAGACGATTACGAAGTGCTCTGGTGGGATGGTGACCAAATCTGCAAAAGATGAAGGGTCCCCGTACGTTGCGATGAAAGTCGCACAGGTGGTTGCAGAGGCTGCCATCGAGAAAGGATTTGACAGTGTCAATATCAAGATTAGCGGGAAAGGTGGGAAGAAAGGTGGGAACCCGGGTCGTGGTGCTCAGACCGCGATACGATCATTGGTTCGTGCAGGGTTACGCATTGGTACGATTGAAGATGTCACACCCCATCCTCATGATGGATGTAAACCGAAAGGTGGAAAACGAGGACGTCGTATCTAAGGTGAATTCATGAAAGTGAAAACCGTCGAGCTGAAAGGAAACAAAGGAGTGTTGAAAATAGAGGACAGCGATCTGTACTTCGTCAATTCCCTCCGGCGGGTTATGCTTGCAGAACTCCCGAAACTTGCTATCGATGATGTGATTATCTACGATAACACCAGTGCCTTGTTTGATGAGCTGATTTCTCATCGACTTGGTTTAATTCCGATTCCCACTGTTGATCTACCAGCGTTATCTTTTCGTTCGGAGTGCAAATGTGAGGGAAAAGGATGCCCCAGTTGCACGGTCCGGTACACCCTCAGCAAAGAGGGAGAATGCGTTGTCTATTCAGGTGATCTGCAGCCGGAACACCCAAGTTTTGCGATTACGGAAACCACGATCCCTATCGTTGAGCTCATGAAAGACCAACGAGTGATCCTCGAGGTCGAGGCGGTTCTTGGGCGAGGCAGAGACCATGCAAAATGGCAGGTTGTTCTTGCGCCACGGTACCGCATGGAAACCAAAATCGTAGTCGATAAGAAACGGATGAATGATGTCAAGGCATTTGTCGAGGAACTCCCCAAGGATCTCGTAGAGCTCAAGGGGGATAAACTGGAGTTAGTAGACCCTTCAAAAGCATCAGTCTTCGAGTCATATGTCGAGAAGAGCAAAGACGATTATATCACGATAACAAAGGATCCGACGAAACTGCTGTTTAGCTTTGAGACCGATGGATCGATGAATGCGAAAACCGCATTACAAGAATCTATTAACATACTGACGAAGAAATACGAGGAGTTTCGAAAGAACCTCAAAGACATTTAAACCGGTTGATTGCACCGAAAACTCTTTTATCTGTTTTTTCTTTTTACTTTGCAAACACCAGCTGGGCCTGTGGGGTAGCTTGGTATCCTTGTGGCTTCGGGAGCCATAGACTTGAGTTCAAATCTCAACAAGCCCACTTTATCTTTAAACATTATACCTGATTTCATTTTACAAAAAAA
>DAYE01000055.1 GCA_002506745.1 Euryarchaeota archaeon UBA33 | reverse complement strand
AACTCAACTTCGCAAGAGCGCTCATCAATAACCCACAGATGCTTTTCCTTGATGAACCGACCACTGGTCTTGACCCGGTCAGCGCACGCCAGATAAAAAACATCATCCATGAAAAAAAGAAACAAGGCAAAACCATCTTTCTGACCACCCATAATATGACCGATGCTGACGAACTCTGTGACCGCGTAGGTTTTATGGTTGATGGCAGGCTAGTTCTTATAGAAAGCCCAAAAGACCTGAAACTGGAACACGGCAAAAAACTCGTACGGGTTGAATACATCAATAACGGAGAGATCGTTCAAGAAGAGTTCACCTTAGCAAATCTAGGTTCAAACCCCGCCTTCATTACTCTTCTGAATAGTGGGCGAGTCCAAACCATTCATACTCAGGAAGCGACCCTTGATGACGTGTTCATAACAGTAACAGGAAGGCAGCTAAAATGACGCAGCTGAAGACGATGTTAAAATGGGACATCATCCTTCAATCCAGGTATAAAATCATCCATCTTTCCATCCTGAGTGTCCTGATCTACTATGTGTCACTTGTTGCGATTCCATCGATGAACACCGAGGAATTCAAGACCCTGTATTTATTTTTCGACCCGACGCTCATCGGCATCATGTTCGTCGGTGCCTTAGTCCTTTTTGAAAAAACTGAAAATACGCTGCAAGCTCTCAACGTCACCCCCATGCAGACCAGAACATATTTCTTTTCAAAGATCATCTCCCTTACCTTACTGTCGGTTATCTCCGCGTTTCTTTTCCTTTTTCTATCCCATGGAATCCATTTTGAATATTTCTACATGGTCACTGGGATTATATTGACCTCCGTCTTTCTTATCTTACTGGGGTTCATCCTTGTGGCACGATGCAACAGCATCAATGAATATCTGCTGATGATGATGCTTGCGTTCCTCCTGCTCTTTCTCCCACCATTATTAGACATCACAGGAATCTACAACAACATCATCTTTTACCTCTGGCCATCACAAGCATCATTCCTCCTTTTCGAAGGTGTGTTTGGCACCCTTTCACTCAATGAAACCATCTACGCACTCGCCTATCTTTGTATCTGGATAGTAGGTTGCTATTATCTCGCAAAAAAAGCATTTTACAAACATATCGTGCTCGGAGGTGGTTAACCATGGTTCAGATAAGAAAATTACTCAGAAATGATATCCGAAATATCCTACGTGACCGTTTGCTGTTGTACACGGCTTTTTTAATACCGTTGATCATCATTATTTTCACTCGCTTGGTCATTCCCTGGTTATCTGAAAACATTGTACCATTGCAGCAGTACTATGGTGTGTTGTTCATGATGATGGCCACTACCGTTCCTATGATGTTTGGTTTTGTCACCGGGTTTCTTATCATGGACGAACGTGATGAAAACCTCCTGACAGTCCTACGAGTCATGCCGATCTCGAGGAACACTTACCTTATTTACCGAATGGCGTTTATCAGCATTCTTTCATTTGTCTATATCATTCTCTTCCCAATATTCACTGGTTTGATAAATATCAGCATTCTTGACTATCTCCCCATCGGAGTGTTGCTCGCATTGTTCACCCCGGTCATGGGGCTGGTGGCCAATATCGTAGCTAATAATAAAGTCCAAGCCTTCGCCGTTTTTAAAACACTTGGAGGTGTGTTTTTCCTTCCCTTGTTTGCTTTCTTCATTAACAATGATTTCAAATATATCCTTGGGGTCATACCAAATTTTTGGACGTTCATGGCACTGGATAAAATACTAACTACGGGACAACAGGATTATGTCTTTCTTGGAATCGGATTTGTTTTCCATCTAATCTTACTTGGCGTATTGTTTTACCTCTTTAATAAAAAATATTAGATTCAAAAACAGAGAGTATATATCGCAAACAAGAAGTTATCTCCAGATTTGATGTACATGAAAAGGAGAAGGTTTACCTATCCGTCAAAGTCTAAACTCTGGACTGTTTTTAAACAGCTCAAGATACAATTTCATAAAGATCTCCACATATCCCTTCGCAGCGGTTGTAGTGGTGAATAGAACTCTTTCTTTCTCCATAGTTTTGCCAAGATATCCTTTCGATACGAGAAAATCAACATATTCTTGGCCAATCTTGGAGTTTAAGTTACACCGCTGGATAATCTGAGTAATCGACCGTGGCGTCTTACAATAGGTCAGTATCTCCCAGTAAATCTCATATTGGGTTCGCCTATTGTTCACTAGGATTCCTCCATGAACGATGCCATCTTCTTCTCGGCATCTTCACTTTTTACAAGCCGATCCTCCCAGCAAATCGCGTATTTATGAAATGAAGAGGGAAGATAAAATCCCACCAAGCCCATGATAAGACTGACAAGTATCCCTCCTACTGAAGAAATCAATTCAACCGTTCCCGAATTGAAAGTGATGAAAACAATAATGGTTTGAATAAGTGCATTTGCAAAAAAGCAGACACCTGCGATTTTACTCACAAGAATCATCCTTTTAATCTGTGGTTTTTCCTCGCGGTACAATCCCATGAGTTTAACGATGCG
>DAYE01000073.1 GCA_002506745.1 Euryarchaeota archaeon UBA33 | reverse complement strand
CCGTACATCAACGGCCTGGAAGGATTCTTCATCCTGGAAAGCAGTGTAGATACCGAGCCGGAGAAAATCCTCCGGTTGTACAAACAACGGGATGTCGCAGAGAAATTCATCCGGTCATTAAAGGAGGGTTTGGAATTGCATCCCATCCGACATTGGAACAAACACTGCGTGATCGGCATCTTTTTCATCAGTTTCCTCGCAAACATGCTGATAAATTTGACACAACTTCAGAGGAAGATTTCTCCGAGAAAGAATGTGAAACTCCTCAAAAAACACCTACAAAATTTGACACTTACTATCGTGTATCCGGAAAACCGGTTCAAATTCACGGTTTTGAGCAATATTTCATCAGAAATTGTGGGATTGTTTGGTGATTTTCTACGAAGGTACGAGGATACATCACTGCATTTGCGATGGTAAAAGCGTGTTTGGCAAATTGGTCGACGGTAGAGTATTAGTGGTGAAAAGGTCTATTTGGCGAAGTCAAGTTATTAATTGATCCCTTATACATTTCAATCAAAAGTTGGTAATTTACCTGTTATCTTTAATGTTTTGGAAGCAATTACCTCACATGCTCTGCCTATAACCAGGTGTTCAAACCCGGTTCCCCTGCATAATTTTTTAACAATAAATATATTTAAATATGACCCATGTCTATTAATTGTTCATAGTGGAGGAATCTTAATGAAAAAGAAATGTTTGGCTATTGGAATTATTATCTTGTTATTTGGGATGTGTGTTATCCCAACGATTGCACAAAATATAGAAAAATCTCAGTCAATATTAAAAGGCAATTGGTTGTATGTTGGTGGAAGTGGACCTGGAAACTATACCAAGATTCAGGATGCCGTTGATAATGCTTCGAATGGGGATACCGTGTTTGTATTTGATGATTCGTCTCCATATGTAGAAAACATTGTGGTTAACACCTCACTTTCTTTGATCGGCGAGAAGAAAGAGACTACTATCATTAACGGTTCGACCAACGGTTCAAATCCATACATGAATCTATCTGTTGGTATTATCGTTCTCACAGAGAATGTCCTTGTAAAAGGATTTACGATCCAAGGATGTAATGGAACTGGTATTGTTCTTTTATCAAAANNTCAAAAAACAATAGTATCATGGAAAATATCTTCTCCGATAATGAGTTTGGTGTCACAACTGGCTCTGGAAATACCATCAGCAGTAATCTATTCATACGTAATAATGTAGGCATTTACATCGCAAATGAATCGAATAACATCTTCGGAAACATGATTTTCCACAACGGGGTGGGAGTAGGTGTAGTTCTCTCAAAGAATGACAATATCTCAAATAATATCATCTCAGAGAATGGGTATGGAGTCTATATCTCTGGATCCTACAATACGATGCTGTATCGAAATAATATCTCCTATAATAACGAAGGAGTGTATACATGGCTTACCAGTGCCGATAAAATCCTTCAAAACAATTTCATAGGGAATAATAAGAGTGCAAATTCTATTCAGAACATCCTTATGAAAATCCAGTTGTTTAAAAAGGAGTTAAATCTCCCCCTCCACCGGAATGTATGGAGCGAAAATTATTGGGATGATTGGGATGGCACTGGGCCCTACGTAATCTATACGAAAACGATTTTTATTCGACATTTCAGCTTCGATTGGCATCCAGCAAAAGAACCCTATAACAGCCCAGGAATGACCTGAAAAACCTGTCTGTTACACAAAAAATGATACATTTATTTTACTTGATCTCAATGCTAAAAAACTACGCCATATTGGAAATGGAAAAATAGTTTGATAGAAGTTTGAGAATAACAAAGATTCTGGGGTATTACCCTTCTTCTTTCTCGATGGTTTCAAATGAAAACGAGGTGATCGATTTAAAAATCCGGTACTGAAAAATCGCTCCACATATGACGTTCATATGATACGAGATAAATCGGAATAATAATACAAATACCCCGAGAAGATACTGATGTGACGCGCCAAGCAAAACACCGTACAGCGCGGCCATCCCCAGTTCAGTGACCCCTGAGCTCCCTGGTGTCGTCGGAAGCATTACAATGATTAATAACAATGCTTGGGCAGCATACGACTCAACAAAAAACGGTGGAAGACCCAGTGCGAGCAGGATCATCGATGGGATCATAAAACCAGTCGACCACATCAGGATTGTTAACCCACTTGCGCCAAGAAATGATTTTTTCCCTTTAGTTAAAAAGAACACCATGCTGGTATGAAAATTATCGATCTCATGGCCAATTCGATCCGCCATCTTTTTATGTCGCTCTGGTTTTTTCGAAAAATTGTTGAGACGATTACTAATTCGAAGTAACAACGCTTTGGTTTTTTCCGGATATTTCAAAGCCAACGCAAATAAGATAATGCCGGAGACAAACACGATGATACCAATAATCAACCCATAACTGATGAGCTTGATATCAATCCTGTCTTTAAAAACAAAAAAACCAAATGGCACAAGCACTAAAATAAAAATCGCATCAATGAGTCGTTCTCCAAGAACAGCAGCTGTTGCTCCACCTGTACTTAATCCATCCTTATTCAATAAATAGATACGAACAGGCTCCCCTCCAGCAGCGGAGGGCGTAATTCCCGCGAGGAACTGGTTTGCAATCACAATCTTCATTGCTTCCCATAGACTGATATGAACCTTCGAATCAACAGCGCTACTGAGAACCTTTAATCGTGCTCCCCAGATGAACCAGTACAAAACATTCAATAGAATCGCTGCACCAAAGAACAAAAAGAACTCAGTACGAAGCGACACCTGTGAGAGATACTGGATGGTTTGTGCGTCGATTGTAAAATACAAAATCAATACGATGATTGCAATACTCAGTGCGATACTAACGAAAATAGAGATTTTTGTTTTATTCAATTTCTTTTTCTCGTCTGTCACTAAAAGAGGGTTATTTTGATGACGCTATAAGTCTCTTGTGGTAGATAGGAGAACATGATGATAAAAAACCTTATGTCCCCCCAGCAATTACATCTCGTCGTATTGAACCTCTATGAAAAAATTACCGGCCAAGAAATATCTTCAGACCATGCGATACGCAGCAATGAACTACTTCGCAAAGGAGTGTATCTACCCGTTCTATGCCTCCTTTAAGGTCACCCATGTCTGCAGTCTGAAATGTAGCTTCTGCAACGTCTGGAGAGAAAAGACCCCAGACCTTTCAAAAGAAGACGTCTTTAAGGTTATCGATAACATCGCCAACTCAAGCATCATCGTCCTCAGTCTTGAGGGCGGAGACCCGCTCGTACGAAAAGATCTTGGGGAGATCCTTCAGTATGCTCATCAAAAACCATTTTATCTGTTCTTTACCACCAATGGTCATCTTCTTGACAAGCGACCGATGAAAGAGTACGGCAAACACATCGATTATCTGCATATCAGCATCGACGAGGGACATGACAACCTTGTGTTCTTTGACCGTCTGGAGGAGTTCCAAAGCTATGGGCCAGAGATCTGCATCCAAATCGTCGTCACAAAAGAAACCTTGCCAGTTCTAGAAGAGAAAGTTAAACGGGTATATGAGGTAAACGCCCGCACGGTCATCATGCCCGCCTGTCATCTGGATGGCACTGATGATTTTTATCCTGAACCGAAACAGTTCGAATCAGAGATACTCCGCTTGAAACAGAAATACCCAAATACGATCACCACACCCAAGGGATTTTTAGATAACATCAACAAACCTCATGGCTGTTCGACATCGTCTGTGATCATCGACTCAGATGGTGGTCTGTTCTACCCGTGTCGGACCGTGGGAAAACACCTTTATAATTTCACGGAAGGCTCTTTTATGCAGTTCCTTCGTACCCCGGAAGCGAAACAGGCACGAGCTGCGATGGATCAATGCAACCGTAGCTGCGGATGGTACCAGTATTTCGCCACTGACGTGTTCGCATCACCCCGCTCTCTGTATTCCTCCATTAGTCCGTACATCCTCAAATAATAACACCACTATTTTTTTTTGGTAACTCTTATGTAGTCATCGTTGGTTAACAACACGAGACTGGGTTCTTATGAAGATACTCTTCACCACGGAATCATACTACCCAATTATTGATGGAGGCGCCATCGCACAACACCGCATCGTCCATGAACTCATCAAGAAAGGCCATGATGTCCGGGTGATCGCCCCAGCGTTCTCCTTTAAAAATACAGTTGAGGATGAGAATGGGTCGACCATCTATCGTCCACGTGCGTTCGTTCTTCCATTTTACATGAACAATAAGTACCATTTCACCCCCTTTCCACTGCGATATGTGAAAAAAATCATTGAGGAATTCAAACCAGATGTCATCAACGTCTGCTCCCCATATCCGATAAGCATCTGTGCGATGATCGTGGCAAAAAAGATACATATCCCGTTGGTCGGCTCTATCCATATCCTACCGGAAAATGTTCTAGCTCCTTTCTTTTCTTCAGCCTTGTATCCCACCATGGTGAAATACACCTGGTCCTATCTCGTCTATTTCTACAATCGTGTTGATTGGGCGACGGTCCCGACGCAGACTGGTGCCGTCATGTATCGGGAGAAAGGATTGAAGACGTCGGTCACCCCGATATCTAATGGCGTCAATACAGAAATGTTCAAACCGACCAACAAGGGCGAGTATCTGCGAGAACGATTCAATCTTCCAAACAAACCACTTATCCTATATACAGGGAGGATTAACCAGGAGAAAAACGTTGACGTGCTCGTAAAAGCGATACCATCTGTTCTCAAAAACCTTGATGCGCATTTTCTTTTCTGCGGGTCAGGTGGTCTGAAACCAGATATGATGAAATTGACACAACAGTTAGGAGTGGATGCGCATACCACGTTCATCGATTTCCTTGATTGGGCGGACTACCCGAATATTTTTACGCTTGCCGACGTGTTTGTCATGCCTGCGGAATCCGAACTCCAAAGCATCGTCACACTCGAGGCGATCGCTACGGGTGTACCACCAGTTGTCGTGAATAAAGGAGCGGTCCCTGAACTTGCTAATGCACAGAACGGGTTGGTCTTTGAACCACAGGATAGCAATCAACTTGCCAAGAACATCATCACTATACTATCAGATACGAACCTGAAGAACACCATGAAAAAGAACAGTCTGAAGCTCAGTGAACAGCACTCCATGAACGCTGTAGGAGCCCAGTACGAGCAGGTCTATGAAAAAGTCCTCAGTCTCCCAAAGAAGAGTTAACCGTTGGTTTTTTCACCATAAGATATTGATTGATAAACGTCCAGTTGACGCTATAGACTTCAGCCCAATGGATTTCTTCGTTATCCTGATTGACCGTAGCGTTCCGGTAGGCAAGCTCAAACGGCTCTTGTGAAAACTTCAGATACGACTCGTTCGTCATATACACACTCTGCAAGACACGCACATTCACCGACACGTCACGCATCACATCATCGATGAGCACATACGTCACCATACCCTGATTTCTCTCCGCTTCGAAATCTGCGACACAGCCCACCCAGGTGTCACATGTCCATGTATCATTGGTATCTTCGAAGGTCGCGTTGATGCCTTCTGCCCATATCATCTTTGACAACCGCAGGTCCGTGGCAACCAGGGTATCATTCCCATCAAGGTTTTTGTTAATCCAGTTGATAGCATTTGCAGTCTCATTCGGGATGCTTTCATCCATCCACTCTAAGGAGGTGTACACGGGGTAAACCGCTACGGCGTTTGAAAACACCAGGCCGCAGACGACTAGGACAAACAGCGCCTGAATCGTGGGGTATGAAAGCTGTTTTTTAAGGGACAACGACACTTTATGCTCCCTGAATCTGAAGAAATACAAGACACCGACCGCAGCAAACAAACATGCAGGGACTGTGAGATATTCGACATGACGGTCTGGGAACAATGTCGTGTTTACCGTCACGAGTGAATAGATGAAGGATGCTAGAATAGCCAATAACCAGGCTTGGAAAAACCAGCGGTTCTTCACATGTTTCAGGTATTCAACACCCAGACATCCGAACCCTATGAAGAACAGCATCGGAATTGAATACAGTATGGAGAGCGGTTTCATTCGTATACCGCTGACCGGGAAGTTCACGAATAAAAACACGATCTCTGCGCAGAAAATACACACGAACCCTGCAGTAAAATAGATCAACGCGCGTTTCCGTGAATGAGTCGGGTGAAACATGAACGTTTTTTTCAGGCTACCCGGAACTGCTGATTTGCGTTTTTTCATCACAGCGATGCCAAGAAGACACCCGAGTAAACCAACATAGAAAAGGAGGATCACAAAATAAGAGGAAATAGATAGCCCGTTGTTCATAAACGTGCTGAAGACAGGTGTAGCGATAAAGACCCAGTAGCTGAAGGTGAGCGCTGATGCGAAAAGAACGTACGCCACGTCCCGGTACATCATACGAAGATCGACTCGGATGCTTTTGATGACGACGATAAAGAAGATGGTGATGAGGAAGAAATAGGTGGTCAGATGATGCGACATGATGAGAAACACCGTCGATATCAATAGGGGGATGAGGTATTTTTTCTGATCCATATATTTCATGAACAGATAACAAGACAGCATCATGAAGAAATGTCCCATGGTAAGGGGTGCTGCATGACTGGTCTGATACACATGGAAAGGGATGACCGCTAGGAACAGTGATGATAACAGAGCAAGATCTCGTCGTTTTGTGAGATCATAGACGATGAAATAGAAGATAAAAACGGTCAAGCCACCGAATATCGGGGCGATCTTTGGCATCAGCCAGAGGAGGTCAACCCCGGTGATCCAATGACCAAGTGCTGAGAAGATATACAGGACCGGGAAGTAGTTATACATTCCGCCCCAGCCATTGTACTCGTTGAAGATATGCTGGTTTTCGACGAACCGTGAGGTCAGTCCATAGTAAATCCCAAAGTCACCGCCCCATGCGGCGTTCATCCAAGCTGGAAATGACCGCACCACGATAGCAATCCCGGTAATCAGGAACAACCAGAAATACCATGATTTCAGAAAACCCCAACGTTTCATAACGAAAATGTCCTTCCTCAGGGGTAATACTCATCTGATTTAAAGCTGTTATGGTATAGGTTTATATTTTCTCCGTGATGACGCCAAGGATATTTTCCACGGTTTTTTTCACGTCACAGTCTCTTGTTATCCCAGTTTTCTGTGCCGCTATCTTAACATCGGATTTCAGATCAATAGCATCCTGCGACACAGAGTAAAACGTGCCAAGAGTGTTATGATACTGTGAGAGGTACTCTTGTTCTATCTGACCTGGTGTCGGGATGAACAATGCTTTTGTGCCTACCACTGCCACGTCCATGATCGTGGAGTACCCAGAGCGTGACACCACCAGTTTTGCCTTGTTTAACAACTCCTCACGCAACTCCTTTGTCACAAACGAATACGTCGTCAGATGTTTCTTTTTTACTATGGAGTATTTCTCTGCCTTCCCTAATGTCATGACGACGTTTCCCTCAAGCTCGTGAGCCTGTGATGCGAGTTTTTCCTCCAGGATGCTTCGTTGGGGCTCCGGGCCAGAAATCGAAATCAGATAATCGATATCCTTTTTCAATGGTCGTTTCGTAAAATCAGACAGCACTCCGACATAATGGATCGTGTTTTCATCGATCCTTTTGAGATTATGTGAGAGATCACCAGAGAGGTTGTTCTCTTTGTAATCCGGGACCATGACACCGACGTAGCGTTTGAAAAAAAACATGTTGAATCGTTCCATCGCCCGCTCGAACATCTGTATCTGCAGTGGGTTCATGATGCGCATCTGATGAGAAATAAAAAACGATGGGATCTTCTTGCTGTACATATCGTATCTGGCATCTGAAATGATGCAATCATAGTGTTTTTTATCCAGGATTTTCTGTAGCTGCGACAGTCCATCCTCGATTCTTTTGATGAACACCGGCCAGTACACCATGCTTTTTGCGAGAAACTGCCTGGTGTTCTCAGACAGCAACATCGGATAATCAGGGATGTCAACGTAGGGGATGTCGTCTCCGAGCTCCTTTTTCAGTACCTCAAGACTTCGTCCGTTTGAAATCACGGTCACGTGATGTTTTTCGTTGATGAGTTTCCTGATGACCGGTAATGATCGTGTCGCATGGCCAAGACCCCAGGAACATACTCCATAGATGATTTCCATATACTAGATTGTATTTTCCATGACGTTAAATAGCTAACGAAAACACGAGTATTTATAGAAGGAACACTATTTCACTTGGGGACTGTATGGACTGGAGAGAAAAACTATTAAATATCACGTCTCAGAACAATAGCCTGCTCTGTGTTGGGCTTGATTCAGATAGCGGAAAACTACCAAAGTTCCTCTTGGGGCGAAGTAAAAACCCGTTGTTCGATTTCAACAAAGGAATCATTGATGCGACCAAAGACCTGGTGTGTGCGTATAAACTGAATATGGCGTTTTATGAGGTGGCTGGGACAAAGGGTGTTGAAGCATTGGAAAAAACCATTCAATATATCCCGAACAACATCTTCATTATTCTTGACGGGAAACGCAATGATATTGGGAACACTGCTCAGAAATATGCTCAATCCCTTTTTGAGACATTGAAAGCGGATGCTGTCACAATCAATCCATATCTGGGGAAGGATGGTGTGAGTCCCTTCTTGGAGTATAAAGAGAAATGTAGTTTTATCTTATGTCGTACCTCCAACCCCTCCGCAGGTGATTTTCAGGATCTTATGGTTTCCTCAACCCCGGTGTATCAGATTGTTGCTCGGAAAATTCGCGAGTGGGATACGAATAAGAACTGTGGTGCGGTCGTCGGTGCGACATATCCAGAGGAGCTGAAGACCGTTCGCAGTATCCTAGGTGATGACATCCCTATTCTCATCCCAGGGATCGGAAAACAGGGTGGCGATGTTGAAATAACCGTCAGGAACGGTACGAATTCTCATGGAGAGATGGCTCTTATTAACTCCTCGCGGGAGATCATTTTTGCTGGGGACAATGAAGGATTCGCAGAGCAAGCGAGGAAAAAAGCGGAATTTGTTCGCAACGACATCAACAACTATCGATAAAAACCAGGGAGCGAAACCTTAATTAATCGATAGTGGTATGTTTTGTTATCCTTGATACGAAGATCTCCATGATGACATGATTGGAGAAGCAAGTTCAAGGTGACAATTGATATCGATTAGGGTCCCTCTTTGATCAAGCAGACGTAAAGTCAAGAGATGAAATAGAGGATAACCACGATATCATAAAACTGTCGCGAGAAGCGCTGCAGGATTCTCCCGCTGCTGCTTACTGTGGAGGATACTGTGTCACCACACCCAACGCATTGTATTTTGTTGTGTTGGGTGACAGCGACAACATATAATTATGATTCATACTACGTCGAATTATGTATTTTTTTAGAATTCTTTGCATGTTTTTCATTGTTTTTTTTCAGTGTTCTACAGATACTATTATATCCTGCCAAAGCATAACATTCACAGACGATAAATATATAAGTCATTTTTGACTTCGGAGGAAGATTCTTCGTGACGTTTAAGAAAAAAAAGAACACCGATAAAAACGAAAAGCTTATAACAATGAGGTAGGTTTTACGGTTAAAAATCACGTATCAACGAAAAAACAGTTCAATTACCGTACGCTCTCGAGGAGTGCGAAAAGGTATTTGGGAGTAGAAATTATCAGGAAACACAACTAGTGTTATTTGGTGAGGATAAGAGGAATGAAAATTGCAATGATCGGCTGGGAATACCCACCATTCAAAGTGGGCGGTTTAGGTACCCACTGCTATGGGTTGACCCATGGTCTTGCCGATAAAAATGTTCATATAGACTTCTATATGCCGAAGCTTCGACAAAAGATCAAGAGTGATAACAAGAATATCAATATCATCGAAGTCGGTGAATCAGAGGTCTATCCCTACGACCGGCCTGATGACAAAGAAATTGGTGGGAAATTCTTTGATGCGGTGTATCGATATAATGATCTGTTAGTCAAACGGATAAAAGGAAAATACGATGTCATCCACTGTCATGATTGGCTTACCATGAAAGCAGCAATAGCAGTGAAAGAAAAATTAGGCATCCCTTTGGTTTTGACTATTCACTCGACTGAGTATGACCGGTCTGGATGGATTTATCCGAACCAATGGTTCATCGATATTGAACGAGAAGGGATGCAAAAAGCTGATCGTATCATCGCAGTCAGTGAGTTCACTAAACGGGTGATCGTCGAGAAATACGGGATTCATCCAGATAAAATCACTGTGGTGCACAACGCCGTTTATCCGATAGGTGAAGGAGAGAAACGAAATCTTATCCTGTTCCTTGGGAGGCTCACGATTCAAAAGGGCCCAGAGTTTTTCCTAAAAACAGCAAAAAAAGTCTTAGAATATGAGGATGCTCGATTCGTGATTGCAGGAATTGGGGATCTGCTCCCTCGTTTGATTGAACAGGCTGTTCATCTGGGTATCTCAAATAAAGTCATTTTTACAGGTAAACTCACGGAAGAGGAAGTCAAACATATCTACAAAATCTCAAGCATCTATGTTATGCCATCGGTCAGTGAACCATTTGGGATTACGGCCCTTGAAGCGATCTCCGCAGGGACGCCAACAATTGTGTCAAAAAGCGCTGGTGTCTCGGAGGTACTGAAGAATTGTTTCAAGGTGGATTTCTGGGATACTGATGAGATGGCAAACAAAATTATCGCACTGTTACGCTATGATTCATTGCGTGACACGATGACGCAAAGTTCAAAAAGGGAGATTCAATTATTTACCTGGGACCGTGTTGCAGAACGAACGCTTCAGGTCTACAGGGGTTTAGTCTAATATGCCATCCATTTGTTTCTACTTTGAGGTGCACCAACCATTTAGATTAAATCATTTTTCTGTGTTCAATATCGGCAATACAAAAGATATTCATTCTACGTATTTTGATAAACACCTCAACCAAAAGATTTTTGAAAAGGTCGCGAACAAATGTTATCTCCCTGCGAATAATCTGTTACTTGAATTGATCCGAAAGTACGATGGGAAATTTCGAATCTCTTATAGCTTGACTGGAACGTTTGTTGAATACTGTGAGAATTATCTACCTGAGCTCCTAGATAGTTTTAAGGAACTCTTCAAGACCGGCGCTGTCGACCTTATTGATGAAACCTATTTTCATTCTCTCTCAGGGTTGTATGACGAGCTTGATGAGTTCGAAGAGCAAATAAAGATGCATCGGCAGATGATACGACGGATCTTCAATTATAAACCAAAAGTGTTCCGTAATACGGAGGCCATCTACGATAATAGGATCGCACGAAAAATCGCTGACCTTGGGTATAAAGGCATTCTTACGGAGGGGGCAGAGAAAATCCTGGGATGGCGCTCGCCGAACTTCGTATATAAATCCGCCAATGCGAACCTGAAAGTCCTGCTGCGTAACTATAAACTCAGCGATGATGTCGGATTTCGGTTCTCAGCTCGGAACTGGCCAGGATTTCCTCTTACCGCAGATAAATATGCAAACTGGATGTCCAACTCATATGGAGATGTCATTAACCTTTTCATGGATTATGAGACCTTCGGGGAACATCAATGGATAGAAACAGGGATTTTTGAGTTCCTCAAACATCTCCCTGGTGAGGTACTGAAACACGATTCCCTTGATTTTGCTACAGTAAGCGAGGCAGTCGAACGATACAATGCGGTCGGGGATGTCGACTCCCCCTGGGCGATCTCCTGGGCGGATGAAGACAGAAATGTTTCTACCTGGCTGGGGAACAACATGCAGATCGCTTGCTTCAACGAACTCAAATACATCGGACAGAAACTGAAACGAAAAGGAGATCGAGATCTCTTATACATCTGGAGGTTACTCCAGACATCAGATCACTTGTATTATATCTCAACTAAAGGTTTTGAGGATGGGACCGTCCATGCGTATTTCAGTCCGTATGACATCCCGTACGATGGGTTTATTAATTACATGAACATCCTGCAAGACCTAAAGGAAAAAGCAGAAAAACGGTGAGGAGACAAAACATTCCATGAAGATTGTGCATTTTTCGTGGGAGTATCCCCCAGTTATCCATGGTGGACTTGGCACATTTGCGACGGAGATTTCGAAAAAACAGGTAGAATTAGACCATGATGTGACGGTTTTTACCCTTAATCAACAGAATATGCTTCCTACCTCTGATCAGATCAACGGCGTCGATGTGTATCGACCAAAAACACTTGATATGAGCAAACCGTTTTACCTCTGTGCGGACCATGAGCTCCGCTCCTGGGGGCCTTATTTTTCATTTTTTGCTGATGTCCTCAGCTACAATATCATGTCTACGTCAAAGCTGGTGAACGAACTTGTTCGCAAAAATGGACGTACATTTGATATCATCGATGCACACGACTGGCTTGGGATCATGGCAGGGATGGTCGCAAAAAAAGAACTGAACATCCCCTTAATTTTCCATGTGCATTCTACAGAGGTAGGACGATCGATTGGAAGAGGATCTCATACGATAAAGGATATTGAATATGAAGGAGGCCAAATAGCCGATTGTGTCATCACGGTCTCCAATGCCATGGCAGACGAGCTTCTGAAACTTGGTTTCCCACAAGAAAAAATCCGCCCCTGTTGGAACGGAGTCGATCCAGCAAAATACGATCCTGCACGAGTGTCGAACGAAGACCGACTCGCGTTACGACGAAGCTATGGTGTACAAGATCACGAAACATTGTTGTTTTTCATCGGTCGTCTGGTGCCTGTGAAAGGAATTGATAAACTGGTACGAGCATTACCCCTTGTCCTCAAAGATTTCCCCAACACAAAATTACTCATCCTTGGAATCGGTGATATGGAACATGAGCTCCGATCTATCGCAGATGAATTAGGGATCCATGACAAGGTCATCATGAGAGCAGAGTTTGTCAGTGAAGAAGAAAGAATCCGTCACTATGCCGCTGCTGATGTCGTGGTTCTCCCCTCGCTGTACGAACCATTTGGGATTGTCTGTACAGAAGCGTTGTCCATGGCAAAACCAACGGTCGTCGGAGCCAGAGGAACCAATGGGATGCGAGAGCAGGTGATTCCCTCTGGTGAGAAACAATGCGGTATCCATGTCAACCCGTTTGAACCAAAGGATATCGCCTGGGGGGTCATCCAGGTTCTGCAATCACAAGACAAAGGCCTGCAATGGGGACAAAACGGTCGGCAACGAGTCTTAGATGAATTCAGTTGGGATGCTGTGACAAAGCGGACTGTTGCCATTTACAAAGAATTCTTGCGATAAGTTTTTTCAACGCTATCATATACACATTTTGGTTAGGAGTTACTTATGAGAGAATGGATTGTGACAAATGGACTGGGAAGCTATGCATCCTTAACACATTCTGGTGAAGCCACAAGTAAATTCCATGGATTGCTCGTTGCAAGTCTGGAACCACCTACCAAACGATGGATGTTCGTCTCCAATGTTATCGATAGGATACAGATCAAGGACCAAGTCTATCCTCTGAAGGGTCACAAATGTAAATTCGTCTTCGATTATTTTCCTTCCCTTGTCTATAACATCGAAGGGGTGCATCTGAAAAAAACCTTCTTCATGGATTATGAAAAAAACACTTCCGTTGTCAAATACACGGTTGATACGCATAAACCACTGGTTCTTTCTCACATTCCTGTGGTCAATTCCCGGCATTTCTACGATATGACCTCGCCAGGGTCTGCTTCATTTTCTCAGAACGTAATCGATCAAGGGGTAATCGTCACCCTTGACAATATCCACAAGAAACTGAAAATACTGCTGAAAAATTCCTGTTATCTGCCTGATGGGTTCTGGGAAGAGTTTTTCTATAGAAAAGATAAAGAACGAAACGATTCTTGGAGAGATCATAATTTTCATGTCGGTGAATTTCAGATGCCGCTCAAACAATCCTCTGAATATTATCTGATGTTCACCATAGAAGATGAACCGTGGGATGACCCATCAAATATCTATGATCGGGAGATCCAGCGGAAACAACGATTACTGACGCAAGGAATGCTGCCGCACGCATGTGATAAACTTGTGTTATCCGCTGATACATTTGTCGTAAAAAAAGGTGCTGGAAAATCCATTGTCGCCGGATATCATTGGTTCAGCGACTGGGGGCGTGATACTCTGATTGCTCTTCCAGGGATCACCTTGGTGACAAAACGATTTGATGACGCAAAGCAAATCATTGATAACTATGGGAAATACTGCAAGAATGGATTGATCCCTAATGTGTTTGCGGAGCGTGATTCTCAACCAGTGTACAACACGGTTGATGCATCGCTTTGGTATATCGACCGTATCTATCAATACCTCAAATACACCAATGATTTACACCTCGTTGAGAAACTCTGGCCGATCCTGCAATCTATCATCGAACGATACAAGAATGGTACAGATTTTGGTATCCACATGGATAATGATTTTCTTATCAGCCATGGTGCGGGTCTCACCTGGATGGACGTCAAAATCGGGGATTCTTACATAACTCCACGGTCAAAGAAGGCAGTGGAGATCCAAGCATTATGGTATAACGCGTTACGAATCATGAGCGCCCTTTCCTCTCTCTTAGGCAAGGAGAATCAGTATAGTGCGTTAGCAGACAAAGTCAAGGAGAGTTTCAGACGTCAGTATATTCACCCTTATGATGTGATTGACACCAAAGATCTTTCGATGCGACCGAATCAAATTTTCCTTGTGTCCCTTGATTTTTCCATGATTGAAAAACAAATGCAGAAATCTATTGTTGCTGAATTACAGAAATCATTGGTGACAATCTTCGGGTTACGGACTATCTCTCCTCAGGATTCTCGCTATAAAGGCACCTATCTCGGGAATCATCATAGAGATTTTGCCTATCATAACGGAACCGTATGGCCATGGTTGCTGGGACCGTTCATTAAGGCATATGTAAAAGTACATGACCATGACCCTGCACAGAGACAGTACGCGTTTCATAATTTCTTACAACCGATGCTAGACGTCTATGGAGATTCTTGGGATGGTTCTATTTATGAAATCTTTGATGGGGATCCTCCATATGCGCCTCATGGTTGCATCACACAAGCATGGAGTGTTGCAGAAATACTCCGTACCTGGGTAGAAGATATTGAGAATATCACACCACGATACGAGTCTCTCGTATTAAATGAAGTAGGCGTTTAACACATACTGCTCGATCATACGATTGGTATTGAAGAACGAAGCATTAATCGCAATACAGCTTCTCATTGTTCGTATCCAGTTATCTCGATCGTTGTAGAATTTCGGTATGATCCATGTCTCAAGTTTATTGTAGAGATCATTCCTGTCGTTA
Source organism: Euryarchaeota archaeon UBA33 (assembly GCA_002506745.1). GTDB lineage: Archaea > Thermoplasmatota > E2 > DHVEG-1 > DHVEG-1 > SM1-50. The sequence goes on along the minus strand of DAYE01000073.1, from coordinate 17,753 downwards.
TCATCATCAGATTCCCGCTCGTTTGATTTTCTTGTCCCGATTGCCCACCCTGTAATGTTTTCTACACGGCCTTCAATCCACCAACCATCAAGGGTGCTAAACTGAGGCACGCCGTTATGTGCTGCTTTCATGCCTGAGGTTCCTGAGGCTTCCTGAGGTCGTCGCGGGGTGTTCAACCAAACATCAACCCCTGCGGTCATGAGTTTCCCTATTGCCATATCATAGTTATGTATATACGCCATTTTTACATTTCCTCGGATGTTTTTCATCGCTGAAAAAATCCTTTTTATCGTTTCTTTTCCTGAACCATCTTTTGGATGTGCTTTCCCTGCGTAAATAATTTGAATTGGTCCTGCTTTTTCCGCGATAGACATGAGTTTTTCTGCATCAGAGATTAATAACTCTGGTCTTTTATAGGCAGTCTGTCTCCTGGCAAACCCGATGGTAAAATGATCATAGTTCATTCCTACATTATACCTGTTATTCACAAAATCAATAAGTTTCTTTTTTGCTTCCATATGTGCTGACCATATCTCTGCTTTATCGATACCAAACGTTCCCCGAAGTATGTAGGGGTCAGAACGCCAGCCTGGGAGGTATTTATCAAACACACGTTGGAACGGTTCAGAGACCCATGTCGGGGTATGTACACCATTGGTAATCGAATCAATTGCATATCCTGGGAACATCAAACGTGACACTTCTCCATGTTTCTTTGCCACACCATTCACATAATGACTGAAGAAGAGAGCTAACCTGGTCATATTTAGTCTATTTTCAAAGGTGAACTCATGGAGTAAGGAGTCTGGAACCAGTTCCCCGATCATTGATTTTGCTAATGGTAAGTCGAACTGGTCATGGCCTGCTGCAACTGGTGTGTGGGTCGTAAACACACATTGATTTCTGACTTTCTCTACGTCCTTTAATTGATCATACAGCTCAAGTGTGCCAAGGGCGGCGTGTCCTTCATTCATATGGTATTTATCGATGGTTCGATATCCTAAGGCGTCAATTGCCCGAACACCACCGATACCCAAGACGATCTCCTGTGCGAGACGATATTTGTTATCCCCTCCGTAGAGATACTTGGTGATTTCTCGGTCGTATGGTGAGTTTTCCTCAAGATTGGTGTCAAGGAAAAAGACAGGGACGATATACCCGCTTGTACCCTGGACTGGATAGTACCATATACGTATGTTGACGTCTCTTCCCTCGATTTTCACACAGGTTTTACTTGGGAGTAGTTTGAGGAAATCATTGATCGTAAAATTATAGGGAAGTTCGATCTGATTCCCATCCATGTCAATTTCTTGATAAAAATAACCTTTTTCAGAAACAAGTGTGACTGCGACGATCGGTACATTGAGGTCTGCGCATGATTTCAAGGTGTCTCCTGCAAGAATCCCAAGACCGCCGCTGTAGGTCGGGATATGTTCATCGATTCCAATTTCCATGGAGAAATAAGCGATTTTTGGTTTTCCTGTCGGTCGAATGGCGTTATTTGTTTCTGTTTTTATTTCTACAGTTGAAGTCTCCATCAATCCACCTTCACTCTCCTAAGAACACTTTTCGAATGGGATGATACTCAGAACCAGTCTACTGTTTATCTTTTTTTCTCTTTTGGTTATTTGTTAGGAGTACATGATTCCTTCGTAGTTGTTGTTCTCCTCTTTTTTAGTATCAGCGGATTGTTTCATGATTTTTCGTTGTTGTTTCGGTCCTATGAACTGAAAATCATTTCGTAATAACCTCACATAGGTGATATCCGGGAGAGGTTCGAGTTTAACGATGCCCTTGACTTGAAATTTATGTAAAATCCATTCGATTTCTCTTCGTGAGACTCGAAGTTTCTGTGATATTTCAACGGTTGTGATCGGATAGGTTGTTCTCAATAACTTAATGATTTGTTCTTCTAACGATCCAATGGTTATTTCTATCATACGATAACCATGTTGTTATATGCACTCGTATGCTCGCATCCCTTTTTTATCGTTGTTGAAGAGTTTTTGTACATCTTCCCGCATTTCTGGGGGATAGCCGTCTGGGAACTCGATACAACCTTTACAGACGTCAAATCCGATTGCTTTCTTCAGCCCCTTGCTGCTGATATATCCTAAAGAATCTGCTCCTACTTCCTCAGCAATCAGTTCCCATGCCTTGATGTTCCCGTCGCTGTTTCGTGCGATGAATTCTTTTTTGCTTCGCATATCGATACCGAGATAACATGGTGCGATGAGCGGGGGGCATCCGATCCTTACATGGACTTCTTTTACCCCAACGCTTTTCATCCCTTGGATGATTTTGCGCATATTGGTTCCACGGACGATTGAATCATCTATTAAAACGACTCGTTTATTCTCAAGGACAGCGTGGAGAAACGACAGTCCTTCCTCGACGATTTTCTCTCGGTGCTCCTGTGTCTGTTGAATGAATGATCGTTCATCTTTATCCTTCATGATTCCTTCATCAAGGGGGATTCCTGATTCAAGGGAGTACCCGATAGCGTATCGTCTTCCTGATTCTGGGACCGGTATCACAAGGTCTGCTTTGGCTGGCTGCTCCTGTGCGAGGAGACGACCGATTTCCTGACGTGTAGTGTGAATCGACCTACCGTTTATACGTGAATCAGGTTTTGCAAAATAGACAAATTCAAACATGCAGGGGAGTTCCTGTTTCTTGATGATCTGTTTTTCGTAGATGGTTCCCTTTGGGTCGATGACGATGACAGAACCACCAGGGATATCTTTCACGTACTCGAAATTTATTTTTTTAAACACTCGAGTCTCCGACGCGAGGCAATAGGTTCCATTTGATTTTCCAAGGGCAAGTGGTCGGACTTTTCGTGGGTCGGTCATGGCGAAAAGATATGGTTTATCTCCTGAATCAGCGATATATATGACCGAGTAACTTCCCTTTACCTTTCTCATGACCTGTTCACATGCAGAAAAAATGACTTCCGGGTTCAGCTCTTTTTTATACAGTTCGTCAGCCATGGGGAGTAGGAGCCATTGGATATCGCAATCTGTTCGTGGTTTTCTGCCGGTGATGTTCGTGAGTTCAGAGCAATTGTAGATGTTTCCGTTGTGTACTGCTGCTAAAAAAGGGTTCACTAGGTATTCTGGCTGTGCGTTCTTTTTAAGTGATTCTTCATCGTCCATACCCGCAGTCGAATATCGTGTATGACCGATGCCGATGTTTCCTGGTTTATTGATTTTTTTATCTTCGTCAAATACATCTCGTACGAGACCTGAGTCTTTTGTGACATGGATGTTCCCATCATAGGTAAGCATGCCTGCGGATGATTGACCTCTATGTTGAATGGCAAATAAACTATGATATATAAGATGTGAGACAGGCCGTCCTCCGATAATACCGATAATACCACACATGTGCAAACCGTGATGAAAGAGACCTTATTTATAGGTTTTCTGTGTTCTCGTTGTCAGAGAATCGCTTTTTTTCCCCGAGAAAACGAATGGTTTCTCCTTCATCTTAGCATAGATATTCTATTTTCGTCTTATTATGATCTGATTATTTTGAACGAAATTAAAAATTTTTATACTATAATTATGATTACGAACATGCGTTTATGGTAAAAATTGATTCGAAAGACCGGGAGATTCTGTACCAGCTTGATCTTGATTCTCGTCAATCATTTTCTAAAATAGGAAGCAAAGTTGGGCTTTCAAAAACAGTGGTGGCGTATCGTGTCAATAAACTGATTGAAAACGAGATTATAAAAACCTTCTACACCGTCATTGATGCATTCAAACTTGGGTATATCGCATTTCGTATCTACCTTGTATATCAATACATGACACAGCAGAAAGAAAAGGAAATCATCGAATATTTCACGAAACAGAAATTGAACTGGTGGACGATCTCTGCTGAAGGACGATTTGACCTTACGTTGATCATGTGGGTAAAAGACATCAATGATTTTTACTCGTTCTGGGAAGAGACACTGAAGCAGTTTCGAGATTATTTCCTGGAGCAGCAATTCTCAGTTTATATCCAGTTATACTCCTATCGTCATTCGTACCTTCTCGAAGATATAAAAAAATCAGATCGAACAAAATTCGAAATTACTGGTGGGGGCGCCCAGGTGATAATTGACGAACTGGATTTTAAGCTCCTCCGATTGATAGCGCCTCACGCACGCATGCCGGTCAAAGAAATCGCGAAGCGACTCGATACCACGGTTGCAGTCGTGAACTATCGGATCAAGAAGCTCATGAAAACCGGTGTTATCCAGGGGTTTCGATCTGATATGGACCTGGGAAAACTCGGTTATCAATTCTTCAAAGCAGATATTGATCTAAAGGATTATCGACAACGAGGCAAGATCATCAACTATGCAAAGACCAACCCGTATCTTGTAAGGATCGATAAATCAGTCGGGATATCTGATCTTGAACTGGAGTATCACGTGCATAGCTTAGAACAATTCCATGAGATCATGAAAGACTTGATCAACAAATTCCCTGACGTGATAAAGAAATACAAATACGTGTATGCGGCAAAGCTGCATAAAATGAACTACATGCCTGAAGCGTGAAATACTACGAGGTGTACCCGCCGATCTTCAGGCTCGGATCACCGAACAACACCCATTGTTCAAGGGTTTTTGCATCACTCCACTTCGTCATCCCTGGGTAGATGCGAAGATACTCAGCGATGGAATAACACCAATTTTTCCCTAAGATGTCAATATGGTCCACTTGATATCCTTTGAAAAATTGCGTCTCGAGATATCCGCAGAGCGACTCGACACAATCAGGCTCATTGATACCATCTCCATTCAGATCCCCGAGTTCTCCACCAGCCTCGTACCCAAGACCTGTGTTTCCAATGGCGGCGATCGCTCCTCCATTCGGTTTTACGGTAAGGCTCCAGCCCCAGCACTCTGGGATCGGAACCCCATTGGACCACATGAAGTGTCTATTGCGCAGATCGGTTATCGTCGTCAACAAAGAAACATTGAACTGATTGTTATGACAGCCTCCGACAATGCAGATCGGCAGCTTCTCACCATTCTGCAACTGTGGTAATTGATAGATCGACAGCCCCCCGTTTTGAATCAAGGAACCAAATTCACCTGGCCAGTAGGTATTCCACCAGGATGGTCCCCCATGCCCATCAAAGAACAAAAACCCGCACCCTTCATTGATTTCTCTGATAATATTTTGTGATAACGGGGTGTCATCAGGATTTGTATCCTTGTTCGACGAAAACAACTTCCTTGCTTCAAACCCAGACATATACGATACTGCTTTTTCGCCGATTAGTTCTCCTTCCCGATAATTTGTTCCTGGATCATCGTAGGGGTCTCCTCCAACGACCACCATTTTCTTAAACCACGAGGGGTCCGCAGGTGTTTTTTCATAGTCGATAATCTTTTTTACGATGCTGTGTACTTCAGCGATATTCCGACAGGGGAGTCTTCCCAGATAGACATCCGGATAAAAATCAATTTCATCAAGAGGATAGTTCGGGGGTCCAAGTTTCGTATGTGACCATCCGCCATATACCCTATCGTTACAAGAATCCCATGAACAAAAACTCCCTTGGCTATCATAAATATCAGCATAATACAAATCGCTGATAAATCCTGGGTCGTAGATGGCCGCATCATCCCAAAGATTCGTATATCGTACGGGAAGATACCAATCACGTGTTCCCGTGTTTATGTCGTCCCGTGGTTTACCGGCTAGATGGGATCTCAGACCACCGACCAGCAACACATAGGTCGTTCCCCAGGTCTCCATGGCATCCTTGATAAAATACTTGATTTGTTCTGGTCTGTCATGTCCAGGATAGGAACGATAAATCTCTGCTAAGGTGATAAGCTGGGTGCGAACGCCAATCATATTCTTATGTTCTACTAATGGACGTAACGGCAGAACAAACTGTAAAGGACAGATAATGACAAGATCGTTTTTTGCTTGACTTGGAAACGGGGATGATGTTGGTGGTTCGTAGGTAATAGTAATATCGCAGGAGTCAAGATACACTAATGTATCGGTTGCTTGGTTGTACCGAACTGGGAATACCCTTACCGTCAAAAATGTCACATGTTCACTGTTTTGATTCAATCCGCCACCTGTAAAATAGGCGGTCCATTGGCAGGGGTACCAATCGGTGGTCTCATACTCTGCTGTCATCGTTGGGACGGAAGGTTTCCGATAGGTTCCTTGGATAAAAGGATACGGAGCTAGGGTGATTTTCTCCTGGAGAGGTAGTGTTTCTACGTCATCAAAATGGATGGCGACATCTTTAATTATTGATCCAAACGGAAGTTGGAGTGTTGTGGTGTACATCGGAAGAACAGGTTTTCCTGGTTGGTACAAACATGCTGGTGCGCCTTTCATGAGCACCGTAAAGCTTGATCCATTCGAAATGATAGAGGGTTCATGAAATGAAAGAGACAAGGTATCTGTCTGCATGTGTTCTTCATTTGATAGGCCAGTGACGATAACGCTGCTTGCGACCAGAAGTCCTATGATAAAAAACACGGTTATCTTCATGACTCCTTTTCCTCAAGAAAATGTCATGCAGTTATTCCATATATAATTTCCTATCGATGGTTATGGCACAGGGAGGGTAACACGATTTATTAGATTTGTTAAGGAAGCGAATACGACCTGGACATAGAATAACTCAGTTGCGGGTATCTAAGGCCGATATCCCAACTGATAAGGAGAAGGAGGAGGAATGGGAAAAAAGAAATCTTAAAAAACTTCAGTTTTGTCTTTGGCAAGACAAACGTTTTTCCACAATCCAATCCAGAGTCGCTTAAAATTTTTATCGTCTTACCCCCGTTGATGCCACAACTTCATAAATTCCCCATGAGGTTGGAAGGGATACCTTGGATAATAAAGGTTATGTAGGGAAATTTGGTCAAATGTCTAAAATAGACTGGTAAAAAACCATTTCGTCCAATTTTTAACAATGAACATTAAGAAAAAAATGATTCCTGGTCATAGAGATTGATAATGGATCAGCACACCAGATCCGACTTGTTTTACCTCAACAATCTTCAGCGGGATTTCTTCTCCTTTCCTGATTCCTTCTCCGTCAGCAACCGTCGGTGTATCCTTCCCCCCGATAATACAGGATCCGATGAAGATAAAGATGTCATCAACGACTTTGTTCTTAAGGAACTTCCAGATGACGGTACCGCCTCCTTCCACCAGAAGATTCCGAACACCCTTTTGATATAGGAGATCCAGCGCATAGTTCACATCGATCACTCCATCTGTATCAGTCGTGCATTCCACAACCTCGATATGAGGCCCGTCATATGTTTTTTTCTGTCCTTTTGCGGTAATGATCAGGGTTTTTGACACCGTGTTTAATGCCAACGCATGCGGTGGTGTTCTGCCTTTGCTATCCAGGATAACCCGAAGCGGCTGTTTCGGGTGTTGAACGTAGGATTCTTTCACCGTAAGTTTCGGGTCATCTGCAAGAATCGTTCCAATCCCAACCAGCACCGCATCAGACTCATTGCGCAGTCGGTACATCCGCTGTATATCTTCCTCAGAAGAGATCCTCATTTGTTTTCGTGTCGGTGAGGCGATTTTTCCGTCAACCGACATCGCACAATTGATGGTGACATGGGGTCGTTTCATTTCATCTCACTACGGATAAAGTGGGCAATCTTTTTTCTTCTCAGGGCAGAATCCTTTTGTTTTACACGTCGGGCCTGCAGTATGGAAGATCGTCGGAGCGACCTTCTTTACCTCCTGAAGCATCTTATTTGCAAGCATACGGATTTCCCATTGTGCATGCAGACAACAGCGCAGCTCAAAGAAATTAAGTAACGATCGTGCGTTCATCGTCACCATGATATTCGTACATGTCGCATTCGGAAGGACGTACCTGGCGTCTTCCGCTGGAATGTCCAACTCGAGTAATTTATTATAATGTTCCCAAATAACCTGCATGGTTTTCTCATATGCATCCTTTGTCTTCTTATTGTTGGATATCGACGGCGGGATCACATAGTTCGGTTCATTCAGGTTGACATAGCGCTGGCTTTGCTGAGAGTAACTCGCGATGCGATGCCGCACGAGCTGATGGGTAAGCGACCTGCTCACATCACTGATTGCGAACGTAAAAGAGACATGCTCGATGACACTGGTATGCCCAAGTTTTAGAACCTGCTCTAAAATCGCTGCCTGTTTTTTTATCGGCAGGTTCTGAAGATCCTCTGGTTTTGTTTTGCTATGGGTCAACGTGGCAGCCATCGCTGGTAGCTTTTCTGGGTCCGAGGTATACCCAATCAGTTTCACATGCATACAGGTTTCCCATATCCCTTATCTCATAAACTGTTTAAGTGTTTTGATATTACTCTTTTTTCTTTTTCATATATTTTTTTCTTTACATGAACCGTAAGTTTTTAACAACAGTCAATGTTACCATATAAACGATAACAGAATCGGTGTGGGGGTTCACGATGAGAGCATTTGTAATCACGACCATGATATGTTTTCTTATCTATCTCCTGTTGACGACCGGCAGCGGATCGGATTTCCTCGGACTGTGGAGTACCATTGAACTGGTCTTTGGGATTCTACTCTCTTTGATTGTCGGGTTCATTGCCCGGACTGTCTTGGTAAAAAACAATTATCGCCTGCTCAATCCAGTTCGCTGGGCTCTTTTGGTCGTCTATCTCATCGGACCGTTTTTCTTCGCCCTTGCAAAGGCAAACATTGATGTCGCATACCGAGTCATCACTGGGAAGATCAAGCCTGGTATCGTGAAAATCTCCCCCGGTCTTACGACCGACCTTGGCATNNCTGTACATCCATTGGATTAATGTTGATAAAAAAGCACTTGAGAAAAAACCTGTGGATTGCTCCTATATCTGCGGGAGTTTTCCCAAGTGGATCAGGAGGATTGTGGAATGATCGATCTGAACACCACGTTTTTACTCGTGGTCATCGCCCTTGTCCTCTGCATCATCCTTGCGTTGATACGGGTGTTCCGCGGACCAACCGCCCCTGACCGTGCGGTCGGGGTCGATACCATCAACACGATGGTGATTGTTGGTATGGTCGCGTATGGTGCGGCTTTTCGGGAGGTTATCTATATTGATGTGGCTATTGTCTACGCGCTGCTCTCTTTCGTCTCAACCTTGTTTATCGCGAAGTACCTTGAGGGAGGCGAGTTCTGATGATTCTTGACATCCTCATCTTCGTGTTCATCGGGATTGGTCTGTTCTTCAATCTGCTCGCAGGCATAGGACTGCTCCGGTTTCCTGACGTGTACACGCGGTTGCATGCAGGAACGAAATGTACGACGTTTGGCTCTATCTTTCTTATCGGATCGGTCGTGCTCATCGGCTTGAATCTGTGGTGGGAGAATGATACCAATGGTTCGGTGCTGGCGATTCATTCATCAGTCGCCCTGATAGCGATTCTTCTGACAAATCCGGTAGGGGCACATGCGATTGCGCGTGCTGCTCATCGGAGTGGTGTTCAACCAGTTGGGGCGGTCATCGATGAGTTAGCAGAGAAATCATCAAAGACAGCATTAGACTCTGACAAGGGAGACGACTGATATGGGTATAGAATTCCTCATCGTCAACATCCTATTAGTAATCCTTATTGTCATCGCATCGTTGGTTGCTGTCCTGTTACGTGATCTGTTAGCAGCCGCGATTGCGTTAGCTGCGATGAGCCTGCTGCTCTCCCTTGAATTTTTCCTGCTCCAGGCACCTGATGTCGCCATCGCGCAGGCAGGTGTAGGAGCCTGTCTTACGACCGCAATTGTCATCATCGCCATCAAGGGAACCAAGCGTATGGAGGAGGAATGACTTGGAGAAAAGAACAGTCGCTGGGGCTCTTGCGTTTAGCATCGTTGTCGTGTTTTTCCTTTTTAGTATCTTCCTGCTTCATCCCTTTGGCAAACCAGGGCAGGTACAAATGGATGATTATATCATCACCCACACGCAAAACGAAACTGGGACGAACAACGGGGTGACATCCGTGGTGTTTGATTATCGAGGGTTTGATACTCTCGGGGAGGCAACGATTTTATTCTCCGCAGTTGCCGGTGTGTTGCTTCTCTTCCGGAGGGTGAGACACTGAGCGAGATGACGAAGATTGTGAAAACGACAGCGAATATACTCTTCCCGTTCACGATGATATTCGGGTTGTATGTGATTGCCCATGGTCATCTAACCCCTGGTGGTGGGTTCCAAGGAGGCGCGATTGTTGCATCTGGATGTGCACTTCTCCTTGTAGCATATGGTTCGCCATGGGTGTTTGACCATATAAAAGACAAAAGACTTGCTACGTTTGAAAGCCTCGGTGCGATTGGTTTTATCACGATTGGACTTCTCGGACTTATTTTTGGTGCGGTGTTTTTTGGTAACTTCCTTGCTGGCTCAGGGTCCCTTTTTGGGACGACGCCAGCGACCGGTTCAACACTTGCTGATTTCAACACCGGTGGGGTTCTACCGTTGATGAATTTCGCAGTTGGTGTAAAAGTCATCGCCGGGTTGTTTGTTATTATCCTGGTCATGGCCTACGCAAGCAGCATCAAGGAGTGGAGCTGATGATCGAATATATCCCGTTCATCGCCGTGGTCGCGATGATCATCATTGGGTTGTACACGGTAGTGTTCCGACGTAACCTCATTAAGATTGTTATCGGGATTTCCATCATTGAGAGCGGGGTGAATCTTTTTTTGATCATCTTAGGGTACCGTGACGGTGGGGTCGCACCGATCTTCACAAGTCTGCCACCCGGAACCAGTTTTCCTGAGGGAATGGTGCTCCCTGTGCCTCAGGCGCTTACGCTAACAAGCATTGTGATTGGTGTTGCGGTCTTGGCATTGATGCTTTCCTTGGTGATGCATATCTATCGGAAATACGGGACGCTTGATGTGCAGAAAATCAGGAGGTTGAAGGAATGACGTTTCTTGAGACACTCCTTCAGCAGTCCCCTGTTTTGATTATCGCGACTCCGTTGTTGAGTGCTTTTCTTATGCCTTTGGTTAGCCGTATCCATGCAAAAGTACGTGATGTTTTTGCCTTGGTCGTGCTTGGTGTGACGAGTTGCTTTGTCGGTCTCCTTGCATCTGATGTGCTATCTCACGGTCCGCGGATCTATATCTTTGGTGCACAGAATCTGAGTTTTCCTCTGGTGCGTATCCTCTTTGAGGTCGATAGCATGGGTGTTTTCATGGCGATCATCACCGTGATGCTCGCTAGTATCGCAGTCGTCTATTCCTGGTCGTTTCTGCATCAACAGGATGGGTTGGATAAGTATTACACGCTTCTGTTGCTGGTGGTGACCAGTGCTCTTGGCATGGAACTGACCGGGGATATCTTCAATTTCTTTGTGTTTTTGGAGATATCCTGCATTGCCTCCTGCGCTCTCATCGCCTTCTGGGTTGACGAGGGGGAAGCGTTAGAAGCCGCGTTTAAGTACATCGTGGTCAGCTCGATTGGCGCGCTTTTTGTTCTTTTCGCTATCGGTATTTTCTATGCGCAGTACAACGCGTTAAATATCGCAACACTAGCTCATCTCCTCCAGTTCACGTTTTTAGATAAAATCGTTTTAGCAATCTTGCTTGTTTCTCTCGGGATGAAGGCAGGGCTTGCACCGATGCATATGTGGATGCCTGACTCCTACGGGCGGGCTCCGCCGTCCATCATCCTTATCATCATGAGCGCGACCCTCGCGAGTGTCTACGGGATTCTTCGTGTGATGTTCACCTTGTATGGAAACGTGTTAACGACCTCATTGAGATTTTCTCTCCCAGCACATGTGATAATCGGCTGGATATTGATTGCGTTAGCCATTGTCTCGATCCTTATCGGTGTGATCATGGCATTGGTACAAACCGATCTTCTCCGTTTGATTGGATATGCTGGTGTTGCAGAAATCGGTTATATGTTTCTGGCCATTGGAACATCCATCGTTGCGCTTGGAACGTCGTACGCTACGGTCGCGTTACACGGCGGCTTATTCCATATCTTAAACGATGCATTGGATATTGGGTTGTTATTCCTTGTCGCAGGCGCTATCTATTATGTCACAAAGAAACGGTCCTTGGATGACATCAGTGGTCTTGCGAGATCGATGAAGTTCACCACTGTCTTTTTCATCATTGGCGCACTCGCGGTCGCAGGCATGCCACCGTTAAATGGTTTTACATCCAAATTCCTCATCTATGAATCTGTCTATCAGGTGAACCCGATTCTTTCTATCATCGCGCTCTTAGGCAGTATTTTACTGCTCGCTATTTTCATCAAAGTGCTCTACGCAGCTTTTCTCGGACCTGAACTCCCTGAGTTAAAGGATGTGAAAGAAGCTCCGAGAAGCATGCTGCTGGCGATGGGTTTTCTGGCGGTGTTTGCTGTTGTTATTGGGTTGTTCCCAAATCTTGTTCTTGATACATTGGTGAAACCTGCTGCGACTGCATTGCTGGATCATGCGCAGTATATCAGCATGGTCGTCGGGGGGCTCTGAACATGTTCTCGCTCGAGAGTGGGAGTGGTTTTTGGAATCCGGTCCTCTGGGTTCTTGTGGTTTTCGTTCTCTTTCTGTTGTTCTATGGAATTCGAGGGTTCGGGAGAAGCACGTATAAGAAAGGGACAGAGCAAACGAAAGTGTTCCTGTCTGGAAATAAGGAAACATCAGCTGAAGAGATGCATGTCAAGGCAAGCAACCTGTATTGGGGATTTACCACCAGCATGAAATCCCTCTATTCGGTGTTACGAAAAATGCATACCGGGAACACCAGTGATTATATCCTCTGGTTTGTCCTTGTTCTCGCGGTCCTGTTCCTCATTATGGGGGTGATGTGAATGGACGTCCGTGCTCTCTCAGAGCTCGCCCTGCGTGTCGTTTTTGGTTCTCTTGGTCTTGCGACGTTTGGCATCCTTTTTGGTCTGATGTATAAAGGCATTGATCGGAAGCTGTCTGCCCATATGCAGGGTCGGATCGGTCCACCGTTCAGACAGCCGTTCCGGGATGTCGCCAAATTATTCGTCAAAGAAAACATCGTCCCGGATCATGCGATCCCCTGGATCTTCAACCTCATCCCGCTTGTTGGGCTTATTGGGACCATCTCTATCTTAGTGTACCTTCCCCTGGGTGGATTTCCTCCCTTGTTTTCATCTGGAGCGGATTTGATTGTAGTCCTGTATCTGTTGATCATTCCATCGCTGTGTCTAGTGATTGGTGGTTTTTCTTCAGGCTCTCCGTATGCGATTATTGGGGCGCAGCGGGAGATGACGACCATGATCGCCTATGAGTTTCCTCTCGCGATTCTGATTATCACGATTGCTTGGAATCTGCTGCAAAAAGGATTCACCGAGGTGTTTTCGTTTTCCACTCTCGCATCGACCCCCGTGTGGAACCAGGTTTCAGGGCCACTTGGGTTTATCGGCTTTGCCATTCTTCTGGTTGTTCTTCTGCTGGTGACGCCAGCGGAGCTGTCGAAGGTACCGTTTGACGCCGCGGAAGCAGAAACAGAGATTGCCGGAGGGCTTCTTGTTGAATACTCCGGGNNGTCCTGTTCTCCGTGACCTTGATTCGTGTTGCGATCGCACGGCTAAAGATTGATCAGATCGTGTACACGTACTGGGTACCGCTGACGCTTGCCAGCCTCGTCGGACTCATTCTGGTCATGTGGGATGGCGTGATTATGAATTTTTTCAGCAGCGCATAACTCTCTTAAACTCCTCGTTGAATACCGGAGACGAATCAGCATGGATGTATCATCTGAGAAAACCAATCGATGGGTTGTCCTTTTGTATTTCCTGATACCGACAGTGATGTTGATCGTCGGATACTTCCTGTTTCCCTACCCGCCCTCATCGTTTGCTCGACAGCTTTCATTCGTACCACTGTTCCTTGGTTTGATATTCCTTGGTTTTGGTTTTCTTTTTTGGAAGAAAAGCATCGCAAGCTGGGTGAAGATTCTCGGATGGGGTCTGTTTTCGTTCTTCTGGGCGACCATGCCAAGCTTCCTGTATTTTTCAGAAGGCGGGGATGTTTTTAACGCTGCGGTCTGCATCATCGGCGTCTACGTGCTTCTCTACGTGGCGTATCATGAGTGGCTCTCGATTACGAGGAATGAGCATGTCTCGTGTTTGAATTGGATCGCAGGCGGCACATTTCTTGCAGGCATCATCTATTTTACGATTGAGAATGGCATCGTCCCTGGATTAAAAGACTGGCTGATCGAGAATGTTGCTGCGCAAACCAGTGATCTATTGCATCTCTTCGGTGTGAACGTCAGTCGGACTTCTGACCTGATCATCTACAACAATATACCGGTAACGATCATCTTTGCCTGCACCGCCATTCAATCCATAGTCTTGTTTGTCGGCATGATTGGTGCACTCCCGCGTGTGCGTCTGAAACGAAAAGCTCTCGGCTTGTTGGTGACGGTCGTTCCAATCTATTTTCTGAATCTGATCCGAAACGCTGGTGTCGTGTACATGGTGGGAAGCGGCATGACGTCTTTTGAGATGGCTCATAACGTGATAGGGAAAACAGGGTCCCTTCTTGCTCTAATTGTCCTGCTCTTTATCACCTTTAAAATCCTCCCGGAGATGTATGATGAGATCATTGGCATTCTCGATTTACCGAAGCGAAAAGGACCGGTGGAGCTTTTTATCAGGCGGTTGCTAGGCAGGAAACCATGATCCGTATCGCTGATGGGGGAATGCCCTGGCTGCTTGCATCGTTTGCGTTTTCCTTCCTTTTTTTAGGGGCTTTTTTTCTCACCAGTGCTCCTGTGTCAATTTTTCTTCTTGTTATATCGGTATTTTTCTTTTTGATTTCATGTCTGCTGATCGTGTTTTTCCGTGACCCAGAGCGATCTATTGGCAGTGGGATCGTTGCTGTGGCAGACGGGAATATCAGAGAAATAGCAAATCTGCAGGATGCTGAGGTTGGAGACTGTCTGAGGATTTCGACGTTTATGAACATCCAGAATGTGCATGTGAACCGTATGCCTTTTGCCGGTACGATTGAGAAGTTGACCCATCATCCAGGCGGTCATGTGCCTGCTTTTCAGAAGGAATCTGATGCGAATGAACGGGTTGTTCTTCTCATAAAAACCGATATCGGGATGGTGAAGATCGTTCAGATCGCAGGAGCGGTTGCGCGTCGTATCGTCCCCTATGTTGCAGAGGGCACTGAGTTAAAGAAAGGAGAGAAAATCGGTTTGATCAGAATGGGGTCCCGTGTGGATCTGTATCTGCCGGCACAGAAAATTAAAACTCTGATGATTCATGTTCATGATCGAATCAAAGCAGGGGAGGATACCATTGCAGAAATCCATGATTAGACTGCTGTCCATTGCTGATCTTGTAACAATTCTGAATGCGACCCTTGGATTCATCGCGTTACTGCTCGTGTTTTCCAATGAGTTCCAACTGGCTACCGCATTTATTCTTCTTGGTCTTCTCGCGGATGGTCTCGACGGGATGATCGCTCGGAAGCTCGGGAATGGGAAACTAGGCGAGTATCTTGAGTCTCTAGCAGATATGATCTCATTGTCAGTTGCTCCTCTCGTACTTTTTTATAAAATATACTACGACAGCATCGCCCTACAACCGTCTCAACACCTTCTCCTTGGAGGAATTCTCGTGTTTTCTCTGCTGTGCAGCATCATCCGCCTCTCCTCGTTTTCTCTTTTGAAACAGAAGCAGTTCTTCATTGGTCTACCCACTTCTGCAAGTGCCTTGTTCTTGGTATTGATGCCGTATCTCCTCCAAGAGGTTTGGTATGCTCTTCCCATCATCGTTGTTCTTTCTTTGGCGATGATCTCCCCGATTCATTTTCCAAAACCTGGTTTGATGGTGAATCTTGTCACCGCTGCGTTAATCATTGCTGTCATTCTTCTCGATGGGATGTACTCTACTCTTGCAACACTCTTACTTCTTGTAGCACTTCTCGCTTACATCATCATCGGACCGTTGTATCTGTATACAAAAAAAAGAAAACAGGTCAGTGGAACGGAAGATACTCATAGCTGACGACGGCACTGTTATGGATTTGGATGATGCGTCCTCCATTGTTCTGCCGGTTCATGGTCGCAGAATCTGTTTGAACGAATAATGGCCATGCCGAATAGTTCGTCGTCTCTTTTCCAAGAGAGGTGAACACATGGTTTTCATGCGTATGCCCGGTGAGAACTACCGACACATTGTTCTCATCACAGTAGGTAATGAATGCTCCTCGGTTGAACGCGATGCATTCATCATTGCCACTGGGAAGATCGTTAGGCAACGCACCAAGTGAGGTATCGTTTTTGTCATTGACCGCTGGATGATGCATGGTGATAATCTGATTCATCTGCGGGGTTCCCCAGGTGTGTTCTAGCAGGTACATCTGGGTGTTGGTCAGGCCGCTTCCTTCTGGTGTTGTGTTCCAGATCTGTGGTTGGATCTCCCATCTGCTGTACTCGTATCCTGAGTCAAGGAACACGAAGTTCATGGCTCCATACAGCAATGAATAATCACTCAGGGGATTGAGATAGCGATGATAGGGTGTCAAATTTTTATAGGGAGAATAGAGGAAGAGGAGGCTGTTGCCGTACCGCTCATGGTTGCCTGGGACGGTGTAGACTGGTGAGTCACATTGAAGGATTGCTTGTTGCAGATCGACATACACATTTCGATGAGATTTTTGGTTGTACCAATCCACGGAATCGCCGGACAGGATGACGAACTCAGGGTGAATGATCTCATTAATGTAGGTAAACAGACGGGTGAGCTCCTTTTTCTTATTGACTGGATTTGAGTATTTTCCGAGATGGATATCCGAGAGTTGAACAACGGTGTAATCAGTTGGTTCTGTATTGATTATTTGTACAGCATGCGGCCAGGTGTAGTTCCCTGTTGTTGTGATCACTGTGATATTGTAGAATCCCTCTGGGATGCTGTTAATATCGTATGAAACGATGATTTCATCTTCGGCGATGTCCTCCCCTGCGTTAATCCAGGTGTACCATTTCCCGATATGATCCTCAAGCTGATACGAATCAGTTCCATCAATGGTTTGTAAGCTCACCTTTGCTATCTGAGTTGGTTCTTCTGTTATAACTCGTTCATCTGAGAGTGTTATCGATAACTGATCCGTGTTGTTTTTACAGATTATGGCGGGACATCCCAAAGAAGGGGTGATGATTCCTTTGACATCAAAACCGACACTCAGGTTAAGTTGTTTCTCTGAAGATGCTCCTGCAGACACATGTAATGTATGATTTCCGACCACCGTTGGATACCAGGGGATTTTCCTGGTGTAACTTGGTAATATTCCTATGGTAATATTCGTTTGACTTTCTGTGAGACTCCCCGAAATCCATTTCATTTCACCATCGGTCATTGCAAATCCAGAAAATTCATCGGTTACCGTGAGTGTTTCGTTGGATCCTTTCCCTGTTGTTCCTGCCATGGTGATTATGAGATTGACCGGTTGACCTAACGTCGGATAGGGTTCAGAACAGGAAACGGCAATAATCTCTCCAGGGGAGGCTTTCTCTGTTTTACTAAAAATCACGTTTTGACCTGGAACCGCTACGCTACTGACTGGAAATACGAGGAGGATGATACCACAGAGAACTACGATTTTTTTCATGGTCAAACGTCTTTTACTATATTAATTATAGATTGTATATTATAAATATTTTGAGGTAGATAAAGATGAACTCCCTTTGAAAAATATTTTTTTTTCCACTCAAGATTCTTTTGTTCGGTTGCAATCCAAACATTTCTAAAC
>DAYE01000059.1 GCA_002506745.1 Euryarchaeota archaeon UBA33 | reverse complement strand
CGCTTTGTAGTAATCGTAGAAGTACCATTCACGCACTGGGTTGTATGAATAGTTTTGTACCCAATCTCTCCATGGTCGAATGTAGGATCGTTGTACTAGGAAAATGAAGGATGGTTGTTGTATATAGATGTCGAATGCGCCTTTATAGGCAGCTGCTCGCACTGCAGTATCCGCCGAGTATTTTCCTTGTAATATGTAGTTGTCGACTGTTTCGTTCATCCATCCTGTATTATAGGTATCTTGACTGATGTTCGCTGAGCCCATGAATGGTGCGATATAGTCATCAGGATCATTATAATCTGGTCCCCATCCGATAAACATCGTATCCCAGTCATCTGTCGTATACATCCGATGCAGAAGCTGTGGCCATCCTTCTGCAATAATCGATGAAAGAATACCGATCTCATCAAGTGCTGCGCGGAACATGACTGCCATCATTTCTCGTTCTGAATTCCCTGCGTTATAGAACAGTCGAATGGTTGTCCCGTTAAAACGATAGAGTGTTCCGTCTAAATCAAAAGATTTAGTATATCCAGCAGCGTCAAGTATTTCTTCTGCTTTAGTTAGGTTATAATTATAATACG
This sequence comes from Euryarchaeota archaeon UBA33, assembly GCA_002506745.1. Lineage (GTDB taxonomy): Archaea > Thermoplasmatota > E2 > DHVEG-1 > DHVEG-1 > SM1-50. Next base: position 3,186 of record DAYE01000059.1, on the reverse strand, counting down.
GTTGACCATTGTTTTGTGTATCGTAATACGGCATTCCTTTTGGTATTGCTCCCGCCAGTCTGGCTGCATATCCACTCCAGGCAGTGGCAATCGCTGTATCGTAGTCGAACGTATAACTTAATGCTTTTCTTACTTCACCATTTGCTAAATACTCATTGTTACTGGCTTTCGTGTTTATCGCAAGAAGTGCAACATCATAACTGTCGAAGGGATGGACAACAATCCCTTTTTCACCTATGACATCCTTGAGGTTTGCATAGGGGACATAGGCAAAATCAGCATCCCCATTTTTCAATGCCAAAATTCGTGTTGCGGCCTCATCAGCATATTTTATCACGACTTTATCGGCATGGTGTCCTTCCCAGCCACCCCAATACGTCGGGTTTTTATTTAAGACAAGTTCGGTGGCCCGCGTCCAATGGTCCAGCATATAAGGACCGGTGCCCATCGGGTGTTCTTTCATCCATACGTTTTCTTGTCCTGCGACAACACCACCGTTTGCCTCCACGTAGTCTTTGTCAACAATCGCGGCTACTGTATATGGCATAAGAGCTAAAAATCCACCATAAGATTGTGTGAGTTTTATTTCAATAGTATAGTCATCAATGATGGTGGTGCTATTGGTATCCATGCATTGTCTAAGAATCCAGTCCACACCAGATTCCGGTGCGTCCATGATTAACACTCGATCAAGAGAATATTTCACATCTTCTGCGGTAAAATCATTTCCATTGGAGAATTTTACATTGTGGCGTAAATGAAATGTCCATGTTAATGAGTCGTTTGATACGGTCCAATCTGTAGCAAGAGAAGGATAAAACGTCAACGTATTGTTTCCTTTGTAGGTAACGAGTGTGTCGTAGATCGAAAAGATTGGCTCGGAGGATGCAGTATCATAACAATCTGCCGGGTCAAGCGTTTTTGCATCACCGATGTCATACCTGACAATCGTCGTTGGATTTTTTATTTCAGTTGTTCCGCCATTCTGCTGTTGTGTGCATCCGCTAAATGCGATGCAAATAAACATTGCACATACAATGATCGCTAGAGCACCAGCCTTCATATCTTTCTTTTTAAAACTTTCCATAATTATGTTCCCTCTTTCTTTCACCTTCTCTGGTATAAAAGATTCATTAATGTATATTAACTAATGTTTAATTACTTTTTCATTTTATCCTCAATTTTACTACCGATGAAGGATCGAATGCCTTCTATGATTCATTCTAGGACGGAAAACAGGCAACAAAATGATCTTTTTTTACTTCTCGTAGTTCTGGTTCCATCTTTGAACATTCAGGTTTGGCTTCAGTACAACGTGGGTGAAATCGACAACCCGGCGGTGGATGGATGAGACTGGGGACCTCACCGGTCAAAGGAATATATTGTGTTTGATGGTCTGGGTCAGGAACCGGGATCGCTGATAGTAATGCTCGCGTGTACGGATGGAACGGCTCAGAAAATAAATCCTGTTTTGATGCCAATTCTACAAGCTTCCCAGCATACATCACCGCTATCCTGTCACTCGTGTGTTTTATAACGCTGAGATCATGGGTGATAAATAACAGGGTCAATCCAAAATCCTTTTGTAAATCCTTTAGCAGATTGATGATCTGTGCCTGGATGGAAACATCTAGGGCGGAGACTGGCTCATCTGCGACGATAAACGTCGGGTTGGTCGCTAACGCCCGTGCGATACCGATCCTCTGTCGTTGTCCACCGCTGAACTCATGAGGGTACCGATTAATCTGATCCGGTGTCAATCCTACTTTTTCCATCAGTTCAATGATTTTATTTTCTTTTTCTTCTTTTTTTGAAATCAGTTTATGGACTTCTATCGGTTCAGCGATTGCTGCTCCAATCGTCATCCTTGGATCAAGAGAACCATATGGGTCTTGATAGATAATCATCATTTTTCTCCGATACTCCGCCATCTGTTTTTGTTTCAAATGAGTGATATCATGTCCGTCAAAGGAGATTGTGCCAGCTGTAGGATTTATTAATCGGAGGATGAGCTTCCCACAGGTGGTTTTTCCGCACCCTGATTCTCCGACAAGGCCGAGGATTTCATTCCTTTTGATATAAAAACTCACGTCATCTAATGCTTTAATCGGTTCTTTCTTTTTGAATGGTCCACCACCCTTATAAAAATATTTTTTTAGGTTTTTTACTTCAATTAAATTATCCATTTATTAAAGGCCTCCAACTAAGTAGCATCGCACCCAATGACGTTTTCCTACTTTTATCAGTGGTGGTAATGTTTTTGTACAGGGTTCAAAACAAAATTCGCATCTCGGATGAAACGGACATCCCTGCGGGAGATCAAGAAGATTGGGAACTAATCCTTGAATGATTTTCAATCGTTTTGTATCGACATCAAGTCGTGGGATCGATTTCAACAGCGCCTGTGCATACGGATGTAATGGTTCTTTGAAAAACGTGTGAACATCGGTGTATTCAACTATATATCCCGCGTACATCAAGGCGACATTGTCGCATGTTTTGGCGATTACCCCAAGATCATGGGTGATGAGTAACACTGAGGTGTTGAACTTTTTTCGAAGTTCATCGATCAATTTTAAAATCTGGGCTTGAATGGTCACGTCTAAAGCGGTGGTTGGTTCATCAGCAATAAGAAGTGCAGGGTTGCAGGATAATGCCATTGCGATCATCACCCGTTGTCGCATCCCACCTGATAGTTCATGTGGGTAATCGTCGATTCTTTTCTCTGGATCTGGGAATTTCACGGTCAATAAGGATTCAATTGCTTTTTTTCGAGCGTCATCCTTTTTTAAATCCTGATGTAGTTTTAGTACTTCCATTATTTCAGAACCAATCGTAAACATGGGATCAAGCGACGTCATCGGCTCCTGGAAGATCATTGATATCTTATTTCCTCTGATGTTTCGCATTTCTTTTTCAGTTAACTCTAACAGATTGGTTCCTTCTAAGAATATTTTCCCACCCACGATTTTTCCAGGGGGGCTCTGTATGAGTCGCATGATTGACAACGCCGTGACGCTTTTTCCGCACCCTGATTCTCCAACAAGACCAAGGGTCTCTCCTTTGTTGATGGTGAAGCTGACGCCATCAACTGCTTTGACGACCCCCTCATGGGTGTAGAAGTACGTTTTGAGATCTTCGACTTTTAACAGCTCTTCCATTTTTTTTCATCCTATTCTTTCAGTC
>DAYE01000040.1:6844-6987 GCA_002506745.1 Euryarchaeota archaeon UBA33 | reverse complement strand
AGGAGAATAAAGGGGTATGGATCAAACGGCCTCGATAGTAGCACATAAGAATTTATTGCAATCCATACAATAACGATGGCACCAAAAATAATGATGAACGACCAGCTTCCAGCGTATTTGGTTAGTCTATCTGCGAGACGTTC
>DAYE01000040.1:0-6810 GCA_002506745.1 Euryarchaeota archaeon UBA33 | reverse complement strand
AGTTAAGATCTGAATTACAAATGAAACCGCTAGAAGACCAATCCGGATGTTCTTTCCGAATGACCTCAATCAAGGGTTCGCTGACTAATTCTGCAGGTATAACCTCAGTTATTTTCTTTTGTTTCTGGCAAATTTGACAAGTAACATTTTGTTGTCTCCTGTTTATCAATGTGTTTTCACCTCCAATGTTACTATACTCATCATTTAGTCATTGCTGGTTAATGTTTTACGTATAAAAGAAGATTGCTCACAGGTTTCAAAACAAGAATAGCGCAGAAAAAAAATATCGAAAGATATTATTTTTTATCTTTCTTACCGCTATCTATTATTTTTCTAGCTCTTTCATCACCGTGTTCGTAGTCGTCTTTTCTGAGGGTGATCCTTCTTGTTTTTCTTTTATTATAGTCTGGATGCTTTTTAACGTGTGGCATAGTATTTTAGAACATATGCTGGTTTAAAAGGATATCCGGTGATCGGAAAAATGTCGAATCAATCTATTACTTTTCATACAATCCTGACCGTTGGTATAGGTGAAGGGATTTGAATCCTCGGCCTTCGCACAAAAACATGAGTCAAATATTTGTGACCAGGAAGGCTGAGTACGGGACGATTTTGTTGGTGTCATCTAGAAGAGCTATTCGAGAATTTATCTTCTGGATAGCGACCCGACGAAGAAAAGACGTAAAAAGTGACATGTGATAAGCATAGGCCGAAGTGAAAACATGAGGATCGGAAGTATCAAGGAATATATGTGCAAAGACTGTAAATATTTTGAATACTCCGGAGTGTATGCTGGTGAAGGATTATGCCGTGCAAGTGGTTATAAAATGAAAAACGAAATCCCTCTATATTATTTAGGGGAGGAAGAATTAAAGAGTAAAGGTGAACTAGTACCAGTATTTTTTTGTAAATACCATAAAAAGGAGCGAATAAAACAAAGAAAGTATCAGGTCAAAAAAAGAAAGTCTCAGGTAGACTAGAATAATCTCCTATACCATCTCTTTGTCTTTTCTTTTTTCATTGGTTAACCCAAAAAATGGTGTTAAAACCATGCTTCCAGACTTGAAAAGGGTCTACTCTCCCATTTCTGATAAAAAAAAACCAAGTGATTATTTACAGCCTACTTCTTTATAAGATTTACCGATTCTTTCAAGCTTCCGTGAACTACAATATGGACAAATTAATTCATGCTCGTATACAATTGGATTTCTTGTAAAATATTTATTACACTTTCCTAAACAGTGCCATATAATTTTCATGGATAGATTTGTAACTTTTGCTTCATATATTAAATTATTCTTTTTTGGAGGTTATCAGTAAATGAAAAATAAAAAACAAGTGATTATTTTATTTTTTTCCATTCTTTTTTTTCTTCATCCCATCTATATATACAATCTGTTTCTCCACAGTTAGGACAACAATTTATACTACCACCAAATTTTCCTTTTTTATCCCCCCATTCTGAAAATCGACTCTGGCAAGATTTACACTTAAATTCCATAATTTTCCGTTTCACTCCTTTTTTTTCTTTATTTGAATCTCTATCCAATTATTAACATTTTTGGGAGGTTATCAGCAATTGAAACCTGTTTCTATGGATATGTTTTTTAAAGCATTTGGGCATATTGATAAAAAACGAATGAGATACTGCAGAAAAGGAATCGAAGGAAGATGAGAAGATCGGAGAGCTTACCGAGATGGCTCACTATCGGCCAAATAAGGATACGGTGAAACCATGAAGGTAAACATTGAAGTATTGAAAAAGAGAAACGACGGATCTCCCATAGAAATAAGACTGAATGGAGAAATATTTATCCTTAAAGAACCTGATGTATGTATCGAGGATGAGAAACAATGGATGAGGAAGAAGGGGAAGCGATCGGGGCATTAACCGAACTATCCTATGAGCCACGAAAGCAAAAGAAAAAGGATACGGCGGAATGATGCCAGGGAAAGGAACTAAAAAAGTAAGAGGTCATACAAGGAGGACGTTGGTGAGTTGTTGGAAGTCACTCGTGATAGGAAGAAGCGTGAAGGGTGAATTGTATGTTAAATACGTATGATGATACCGTTAGCGCTATCAATAAATGGCGGCCAGCTCAACGCTATTCAGACGAGCTGAAATACAGGGATGACTTGCTCAAATACCTTAAAAAAGAGTTGAATTCGGCGGCTCCTTATACCTATATGCCTCGAGAGAAGCTGAGTGTACGTAAGCAAGAGGGTGCGGGGTTGTGTGATATTACGGTAGGGCCGAGAGCTGTGGGCATCAAGATGAAGATGGATCTAACAGGGAAATCAGATGTCGATGGACTTATAGGACAATTGGTCGGTTATAAATCAGAATATGATGACCTGATCGTGGTGTTGGTAGGGAAAACAGATGAAGAAGCGTTTGGATATTTATTCGTACAGCTATCAACAATCAAGGATAACAGGTATGCGGCTCAACAAAGAATAAAATTGATACGGAGAGACACAAAATAAGATGAGGCGGGTGGTCGGGGCGGGCAATGACCGCATGCGCGTTCTGATTTGTATGGGAAAAAAAGTGATCCGGCTAAAACCCGTGTCAATGCTTGTCCACTAAGTACTATAAAGCGATGGATGTTTACGGAATTGTACGTGAGGGGGTGAGGAGATGACAACTTTTGGACAACGTGTCAAAAAGGCATGGAAAAATATCAACGAGCTGCAGCCGAAGAACAGTGAGGAAAAGCCGAAAAAAGATGAAAAATAAGTACACCTCTCTTGACGGTTGGAAAAGCGGTGATGAAATGGTTGGTAGCGGAGGAACATGGGCCGGGTCGGAGGAAAGCATAAAAAAGTGATTGAGTTATTCAATGAAAAGACAGGGGAAGTAACCAGGACGATCTGTTTCCGTGACTCACTATCATTTGATGAATTTGTAAAAAGTTTCGATGCGATGAGATACCCGGGGTATGGTTGGAGATATAGAGACGGAGGCGGAAAGAAAGAAAAACATGAATAAACAGCTCGTGATAGATTTACAGGGGCGGAGTTGAAAAACAGCTCTTCAAAACGTGGCAAGAATAAGGAAACATCGTAGGATCAAACGGGAAGGTAAAATGACTATGTACGAAACATCATCATAAACCATGAATCCATCTTCAAAACGTCATCGACGCTCAAATCTCATCTAAAAAAGATAGGAATTATGATTAGTCACTGTAAAGGAATGCCGTATGTTGATGTTCAATAGTTTATTATATAAAAAAAAAAAAAAAACGAGATGATGACGTATGAAGGAAAAGAAAATGAATCAAGAAAAAAACATACCATCACCAATATCTATCAATTTCAATGATCTATCTACGGTATTTGAACAATCAACGAATTCAACGCATTTTTTCATTGATTTTAACTCTAGTAAAATCATCTGCATTGATGAACTAAAAGATTCAAATGCAAGAACGAAGTTGAGTCAGATGAGTAAGGATAAACGATACCTGAAGATCCCATCGCGCGATATTAACGATGAAGAACTCCTCATCGAAGGATTCATCTACGAACCACGGGATGTAACCCTAGTAGATACCCTCTATAAAACAGTACACAGAAAAAACGGAGTTAAACATTTTTATCAGCTGCTGGAATCACAACCATATTTGAAAGAACAATGGTTGACCTATCGATCTGCTGTCTTGCGAAATGAGATGATCAACTGGCTTTGTAATAACAACATTGAATTAACGAACCAGCACCTCATCCCACCGATAGAAATTAAAGAGCTCACCGCAGAAGAAATAGAGCTTTTACCCGATGAAATCAAAGACTTCAGACCATACGCCTGTCTTCGTTGCCACAACAAGGACGGGATGAAAGCTCGTATTTTTTCCATCAACGTCTCGCCTGAGAACAGGCTCATCGAACAGGAGACAAATCGGATAATGAAGGAACAATTCGGCGTCTCACATCATGGTGGGTGGAGCGGAGGAGACCAGGAATTCCTGACTGCTTCGCAATGCCCACGATGTGGTTGTGAGGAGATCTTCTGGGATTATTGAGTATGGTGCAAACCAAGCTCTCCTCTTTTCTTCCCCAAGATAGTGTTCGCTCTCCTGGAGGGGGAGGCTACATCGATCATCGATATATCAAACCTGGAACGATTGTGGTGAAGCAATACCAGATTGATATCGCGAAGAACGCGGTTCTTGAGAACACCGCCGTGGTCCTTCCAACGGGTCTAGGGAAGACCATTATCGCGTTTCTCGTCATGGCAGAAATCCTCCCTAAAAAAATCCTGTTTCTTGCGCCAACGAAACCGTTGGTGCAGCAGCATTATGAGAGCTGTGCAAAGTTCCTTGCTGTTGAAAAATCAGCGGTCCAGATGCTGACGGGTGGCATCTCGGTGAAGAAACGCAGGGATCTCTTCAGCACAGCAACGATTGTTGTTGCGACACCACAAACCATCGAACATGACCTTAGATTCGAGCGGTACACGTTGCAGGATTTCGGGCTTGTCGTGTTTGATGAGATGCACCGTGCAGTAGAACGGTATGCGTATGTTTCTATCGCAAAACGGTGTCAGTGCCGGATCCTGGGGCTCACTGCATCCCCGGGGTCAAAGAAAAAGAAGATCAACAACATCCTTGAGAACCTGAAGATCACCCATGTCGAGAGTAGGATCCGGGATGATCTCGATGTCAGAGACCATGTCAAGGAAGTGCATCTCGAGTGGATCACGGTGCCGCTGGACCCTGGGTTACGGGCGATCCAGAAGCCATTGCACGAATTGTATCTGGAGACGCTCGGGAAGCTCAATAAATTCGGGATTCTTACCTACAAAAAACCAGAGTACCTCTCTAAGAAGGACATTCTTGGTGCGCGGGTGACGATCCAGAAACGATTCCGGAACAAGCCATTCGTCTTTGCACTCTACAACAGCCATGCGGTGCTGCTGCATGCCTCCCATTGCCTTGAGCTTGTGGAGACGCAGGGTGCTGCGTCCTTCTTAAGATATGTTGAGAAATATATGGAGAAACCAAAACGATCCCGGTCGGAACAGATGTTTGTGAGCCATCCGCTCCTTAAGCAAGCAGTGGCGCTTGCGCAAAGCAATCGGATGTTATCTCATCCGAAGTTAGCTGCGCTGTATCAGATCATCAAGAGTCAGTTCGAGCTAGAACCGGATTCTCTTGTCCTTGTCTTCACCCAATATCGGGATACGATTGAGTCTATCGAGGCTGTAGTGAAGCGTCTTCCCTATGTGCGATGTCATCGGTTCATCGGGCAGGCGACACAGGGAACCGCGAAGGGGATGTCGCAGAAGGAACAACAGCAGATCATTGAGATGTTCCGGAAACGTGAGATTAACGTGCTTGTCGCGACGTCGATTGCCGAGGAGGGGATCGATATCCCGAATGTGAACCGGGTGGTGTTCTATGAGCCGATCCCGTCTGAGATACGCGGAATCCAGCGGAAGGGGCGGACCGGGCGCAGTCACATCGGGAACGTCACGATCCTGATTACTGAGGGGACGCGCGATGAGGCGTACTTCTACGTGGAGAAGCGAAGGGAGCAGAAGATGCAGCATCTTGTTCGGGAGATGGGATAGTCGTTGTTCTTGGTTTGTTCTGGGAAATGAGGGAGAAATAAAAAATCACTTTGATGAATCATCCTATGTGTTCCATAAGAAGGTCATTGGATATTTGTTTTGTTAAGATGCCAAATCCAAGATCGAGTAGTCGGGTTTCATAGCTCCATATCTTACAGTGTTTCAAGAGTGTCAGTGCGACGAAATCTTCATCCTTTTCATGAGCTTGCAGGATCGTTTTTGCTTGTGGTAAAAATTGTGTGTATTCTTCCAATGGAACAAAAATGATACGTGAGAATAGTACGGCACATAATGTGTTAAATTCTCGTTGAGAGATATGGGATTTTGAGAGTATTTCTTGTCTGTTGTTTAGAAATTCTTCTTGCAACCGTTTGGGCGCATAAATGATTAATTGTGGATGAAACAGAAGATCAATGATGTCTCCCTGGGATATGAGTATTCTGAACAGTACATTGGAGTCAAGAACGACATCCACGCTATATCAATCCTTTATGTTTCAGGCTTTGGTGCATTGATTGTTTTACGTTTTCTGAGAGTTTTTCAGCATCTTCTTCAGTCATTCTGGATTGAGCGATGATTTTTTTCAATGCTTCTACAGAGTGTTCTTCTTCTAATTTTTTCAGGACTTCATCTCGTGCGAGTTCCGACCAGTTTATCCATGTTAATTTATCGATCATGGCTTTAAATTCGTTTGTGATTTTTAGGGTCAAACTCACCATTGTTACGCTTCACCTCTCCGTCTTTTTTGTTCAAAGGCAAGGAGTGCCTCTGCGCGTTTTTTCAGTCGTGTCTTTAACACTTCCGGCCAGTTTATTTCAGGATATTGATCCATTCTTTTCTTCAGTTCTTGCGGGATTGATACGGTCAAGGTCGGCATGGTTTCTTCTCCAAACGTTCTATCAAATTTATTTATACAACATGTTGTTAATATACATTATGTTGTTATTGTATATTAAAGTTTTGTTTGTTCATTTTGGCCACCTCGGGTAAGGAATCTGAAAAGGACCAGGTAGCTGATCATTCGTTCCGATCCGCCCCTTGGCCGATGGGGCCGTATAGATTCAAGATGTCGAAATCACTGAACGCATGAATCATGAGAGCTCCTGCATGAAGTGCGACCGGGAACGTCAGAGACGCTACATTGAAAGACAGAAAACACGCCCTAAGGTCACCCCGTGTCCCTATCACTAGGCGATTTCATTATCATTCTATTGAGCAATAATACAAATTAT
>DAYE01000078.1 GCA_002506745.1 Euryarchaeota archaeon UBA33 | reverse complement strand
CCGTTGGTTTGCGTCTTTGTCAAGGTCAACCATGGCCAGGAGATCATTCGGATCAACTGTTTTATTTCGATAGAATGAACTGAACAGTTCAAGGTTTTCTAGTGCTGTGAGTTTTTGGTAATGGTTGGGAAACTCGAAACAGACGCCAATGTTTTCGTACAGGTCTGTTTTTCCAGTTTTTCAGGTTTTTTCCAAGCATTTCTATGTCCCCATTGTATCCTTTGAGCAGTCCGATGATGACTTTTTGGGTGGTGCTTTTCCCAGCACCGTTCGGTCCAAGAAACCCGAAGATTTCTCCTTTTTTTATCTGAAAAGAGACGTTATCGACCGCTTTTTTTTCTGCCTTCGGGTAGATGAAAGTAAGATTTTGAATATCAAGAGCATTTGAGACGTTGATCGGTGTTGCGTGTTGTGTTTCATCGGGAAATCGAAATAAGCCTTTTGTTTTGCAGTGAGAGCAGATCACGTCGATTTTTTCTCCCGGATTCCCTTGAACTATAAAGGTGCTTTTGCAATAGGGACATGCGATTGTTTGTGTAATCATGTCTTTTTCACATCCTCATCCTATCAGCTAAATACGTATCCATTTGAGGCCTATAATTTTTTAGCCGACGGTGATTTATGAAAATACTATTAAAAGAACAGAGTATTCCTGTAAAAAAAGAAAGTCAACAGACAAGAGAAAAGGAGAGGTTCGAATGAAGAAAATACGAATTACCGTCCTTAAGACTCTGGTGCAAAAAGAGTTTCAATCATACTGCGGTGTCCCCCTGGAAAAATGTCCCTGCCATTCGGAAGGACAGGTGTATTTCACCACATACGAAAAACCTGAAGGATTTTGCGATTGGGCATGGAAGGATATTCATCCGTACATCGTATCGTTTTTAACTGGAGGGAATTTCACAAAAGGCATCTTCGAGGACTGGATGAAAGATAAGGATACCATGATTGCGTGCTGTACCGATGGAATACGACCCGTTATCTTTGAAATAAAGTTAATAACTAGTACATAGTGAATATCTTTGTTTCATGAAATTCTTACTGAAATAAAGGGATTGAAACATATGAAGACACAGAACAAAAAATTCCCTCAAGATCTCCTAATTTTTGATGCGCACTGTGACACTGTCCATGACCTCGTCGATCCATCCATCGATTTTAGGAAAAGAAAGCAAGGCCATGTCGATCTTGAAAAGATTCAGAAAGGCGGATTGAAAGCACAGATCTTCGCCCTCTATGTAAACCCTGTCTATGCACCACATCGCTCAATCAAAAAAGCATTGCTGCTGTATCATACACTTGAGAAAAAGATATTTTCCCCAGGTTATGGAATAAAAGTGACTTCGACTGCTGAGATGGATTCTGCTCTTCAAAAAAACAAACTTGCCTGTTGGCTGTCTCTCGAAGGTGGCCATATCATCGAAAATTCAATCGAGATCCTTGAGTTCTTTTCTTCACTTGGGATACGTAGTATGACGTTGACTCATATGAAAAACACAGGATGGGCTGATTCTTCCGGGGACTCTCCCCGATGGGATGGGTTGAATGCACTTGGAAAAAAGATTGTTGCACGCATGCAGGAGCTTCATATGATTATCGATGTCTCCCATGCATCAGATAAAACCGTTGAGGATGTCCTTGATGTGACGTCAACTCCGTTCATGGCGTCTCATTCGAATGCACGAACGTTATGCGACATCCCACGCAACCTGCCTGATGATCTCATTAAGGAAATCGCAGCAAGAAAAGGTTACATTGGTGTAAATTTTTTTCCAGTCTTTCTGAAGAAAACCATTTTTGATCAGGTAAGTAAAAACGTTGAAAAATATGAACAAAAACATCAGGAGATACTGCAAGGGAAAGCAGATGACCCTGATTTCGTCAGCAAGGCAGAATCAGAACTCTTCCAAAAATATGTAAAAGGCTCTGATACTGTTGATGTGAATGTGGTCATTGACCATATCGATCATATCTCTGATATTGGCGGAATAGATTGCGTTGGCTTGGGAAGTGATTTTGATGGGATAAACTCTACTCCTTCTGATTTAACTGACGTCTCTTGCTACCCTGTATTAGCGGAAGGATTAGCATTACGAGGGTACAGTGCTAAGGAGATCCAGAAGATCATGGGTTTGAATCTCTTTCATTTTTTAAAACAATTTGATCCGTGATTTAAAAAAAAGGAAGCGATAAATAACCAAAGAACTGTTGCTGGGAATAGAATGATACGAATCCTTAAAACCATGGATGTCCAAAAAGAGGACACCGCATCAGTCATCATCACACTCTGCTTGCTTTTCGCCTGGTACATCACCCTTGTCGTATTCAACTATCCATTAGTAAGTCTCCTACTTCTCTGGATCGGGATGATTCTCTTATCCATCATCTATTACATCATCTATCGACAAAAAAAGCGCGATATGAAGATTTTCAAAATACGTTTTTTGGTGTCAGCAGCCCCTATCTATTCAGCACTAGGGTTGTATGTGTATATTCTTTTGTATGGAAAAGGAGTACCAGGGATTGTCCGTTTCATGCCCATCGGTATCATCGGAACCATGCTGCTCCTTAACGCAGGAGTAGTCTATTGGTTTTCACGAAGCAAATGAATCGATTTCACTTGATCTTGTATTTTTTCCCATCGCTCCAGGCTTTCCCTATTGCTTTTCCAAGAGAAAAATATCGATTGTCATTCATCGTAAAGACAAACGTGCCCATCTTCTCCACGTCAGGCTTGCCAGATGTCATGAACTCTTCTCCACAAAATGTTTGTACAATCTCCCCGATGTAGATATCATCAGTTCCACCAAACGAAAGTTTCTGGATAAGTGTACATTCGAGGTTCAGCGGGCATTCCTCGATCATCGGCGCGGTTTTCGTCATGCCTCTAAAAACCTTGAACAACCCTGACTTGTCCTTCTTCTCACCTGAATACAGACCGACGTAGTCAGTCACTTCCAGCATCTTTGCGGACGGCAGGTTGACGGAGAACGTCCCATTCTCAGCTATACCTTTGCAAGTGAGGTGGGACGGATTCGCGCCCATCGCCACCATGGCTGGATTCATGTTGACAATCCCAATAAAAGCGATGGTCATGAAGTTGGGCTTTCCAGCAACATCAGCACCCACGAGAGTTACTGGCATCGGATAGATCATCGGCTTACTTCCAAGCGTTATCTTTTCCATGGTTATCTCTTCCTTGAACTTCTCTAAAATATTTTAACCTTATTACCTATCATCAGATCTTTGATTGGTTATAACTATTTTTTATGAAAGGAATTATTTTCTTAAGATCAGATGTCTCATCAACAGGTATTTGTGGCCAGCTCTTCATAGTTCTTGTTGCTGCTTGGAAGGGTTTAATGGTAAATTCTTTTGATAACTTCTCTTTGTCTTGTTCACTTGCCTTGGTGAGAACAACCCCATCTGTAACCATAAATGCAAATAATTTATCATTATATTTGTAACAAGGACAACCATACATTTTTTTCGTCGTGACATTAGACCAACTCAGAATCTCTTTTTCGATTTTCAGTCTGAGAGTTTTCATTTTTTCTTCGTTGTAATATTGCATAGAAAGACATTATTAGCAATGATATTAATAAATAGATGCTCCTGTCGGGATTTAGCATCTACAGGTATAAATCTTCTTTTTTGATATAATTTCTTTATAAAAAAAACTACTCTCAAGGAGGCTTATTTGCTTTGAATTTGATGGGCAATCTCCTGAGCCCATGCTTTGGCCTTCTCCGGCTTCATAGTCTCTTTTTGACCATCAAGCTTCGCCCATTTCTCGGGAATCTTTCCAGGGAAGGAAACCAGAGACTTAGGTTTGAGATTATACTTTTCTACCAACGGGCGTAAAAATTTTTCGACAGCCTTATCAGAGTCCTCAATTGCCGTACCACTCGACAAGAACATGAATAGATGCTTATTGCTGAGTGCTTTTTGTTTTAGGACTTTCTTCCAGGGCCGGTAAACCCTGAACATTCGCACGCCGGTCCCCAGAACGACCGTGTCAAAGGTTGCGACTTCAGGAATGTCATGTGCAAGATTGCATAACTCGACTGCAAGTCCGTTCTCTGTGAGCGTCTCCCCGATTACTTTCGCGTATTCCTCAGAAGCTCCCCCCTTCGTAAAGTATGCCACAAGTGTCTTACTATCCATCGCTACTACACGATGGGAGATTTTCTCAGGGCTTTATGAACATTCCTATAACTGAAATATGGTGTATTTCCAGAAAGAATACAAAATGCCCAATTTACGCTAATGAACGGAATGCTTCCGTCGGGAATACCTACCAATACTTCATAGCCCCCGGTCTTAGGAGAAGTTGATGACCTTCAACCCTTTTTTTATCTCGAGGAACATACTACGAATATTTATATACGAAGCTCGCATAATAAGGGAAACGGGGATACTATGAACATTAGCAGAAAAATAACAGGTATTTTTGTGTGTATATTGATGATTACAGTCGCTTACTCTAGTATTGTAGCGGCCAATCCTTTCAGTGGGCTCTTCGATGATTTGACTTCTCATCATACGTTGGTACGAGTGACGACTGGCTCTGGTGTACCCGTGCTTCCTAAAAATATCGAGATAGCAAGCGACAACCCTGGGTCTTGGATAGATGTGATTATTCCGTCAAATAGGCTGCAGGAATTTTCAGAGCTGAACGTACCATTCTCAGTTCTCACAGAGGATTTGGAAGCCTATGATACCTTGATGGCGGGTTCATATCATACGCTTGCTCAGATTCAGACGATATTACAAGGGATTGCCGCCAATTACTCTGACATCGCCACACTGTATAGTATTGGGACGACATACGAGGGTCGCAGCATCTGGTGTCTGGAGATTTCTAATCACCCTGGTGTTGATGAAGGNNTGATGAAGGAGAACCTGGGGTGTTCTACATGGGTGTACACCATGCCCGTGAATGGCCTGGTGCTGAAATCTGTCTGCACATTGCCAATAATCTGACGTCTCTTTATGGTGTAAATTCAACTATCACTGACTTGGTGGACAACCGAAGGATATGGATCGTCCCTGTGACGAACCCTGATGGATACTACTATTGTCATGATCAAGGAATCGATTGGCGGAAGAACCGGGATTACTTCCCGCAGTATGGCAGCTATGGTGTTGATACAAATCGGAACTACAATGGTTCTTCTGACGGCAACATTTTAGGCTCTTGGGGGACTATTCCCTCTTGGGCGAATTCTCATGATCCTAATAATGAATGTTACTGTGGCCCAGGACCTACCTCTGAGGCTGAGAATCAAGCGGTCACCAGTATCTTTTTGGAAAACAATATCAGTGCCACCATAACCTACCATACCTACGGCGAGACGGTCATGTGGCCTTGGGGATACACCGGTAGTCCGACTCCCGACAATACATATCTATCCTCGGTCGGTCAACAGATTGCGCAACGGATAAATGTTCAAGGCGGATCAGGAACCTACGACCCCCATCAAAGCTACGGACTGTATGCAACCGTTGGGGACACGATTGATTACGTCTATGGATATAGCCATTTTGTTCAGGGAAGGTCAACCTTTGTGTACTGTATTGAAACCTGCGATGAGTTCCACCCTGCTTCAAGTTATCTCAACCAGATTTGTAAAGAGAACTGCGATGGAGCAATCTACCTCCTTCAAGAAGCGCAGAACATCCGGGAAACCGTAGTGCCTCGTGTCATCCCACCAGTCATCACGACTATGCCAAATGATACCGATGGCAACTACCGCGTCTCATGGTCGCTGCAGAACCCGAATGCCAACCCCGATTATTTTCAACTCAGCGAAATGAAGAACCTCTCCCTATCCACCGATGATGCCGAGTCTGGGTCTGCATTCTGGAAACTTGAGGGGTTCACCCTTTCAACATCACGGTATCACTCAGGGACTCAGAGCTTCAAATCTCGCACAGGGGATTACGATGTCTCCTCAATGACCACCAGGACACCTGTTCCCATCACCGCTGGAACGACCCTTTCGTTCTGGTGCTGGTATGCTGTACAACAAAATTATGATTATGCCTACGTTGAGGTAAGCGAGAACGGACGGAATTACCATCTGCTTGATTCCATCACAGGAACATCATCTGGAAGTTGGGTCCATAAAGAATATAATTTAGATAATTTCACAGGAAAATCCCTCTTCATACGGTTCCGCTACGCAACAGACGGATATGGGCATCAAGAAGGATTCTATGTCGACGACATATCACCGATCGGACTCTTTGGATCAACTTCGATACTTTCAAGCACCATTACCAATACCTATTACGATATCCTCGATAAACCCCTTGGGAAATACTACTACTGTGTCAGAGGCCATAACACCGTGAGAGGATGGTGTGACAACAGCACNNTCCTTGGGAATTTCACTGCAAGCCCCGGGAAAGTCTCCATGGCTGTGAAGAACATTGGGGATGCGAACGCGACAAGCGTGAGTGTGTCCCTCCATGTCACTGGTGGGCTCTTCGGCCGAATCAACGTAGAAACAACAAAAATCCTAAGGATCGGAATAGGCCAAGAAAAAACTGTGACAACCGACGGTTTCATCGTAGGTCTTGGGAAAATAACGCTTTCTGCATCAGCGAGTTGCACCGAGGCGGTTCCCTCTCAAGTGACGAAAAACGCGACAGGGAAAATCCTGCTGTTCTTCATTTACGGGATTCAGAAATAACGCAGGGCACGGGATTTGAACTTTTTTTTTATTTTTTAGTAAAT
>DAYE01000043.1 GCA_002506745.1 Euryarchaeota archaeon UBA33 | reverse complement strand
CGTAAGCGCCACCAGGAGATATACGCGGTGAAATCTGCATAGGTGCCATGCATCGTACCGTAGATTGCAGCGAGTTGGAACATGACGGGAAATGCAATGATGTCCTCCGCAGTCACCCAGGGTGCAACCGTGGGGACCTGAGGGGTAAACAGAGCTTTGAGCATGGCGAACCAATCCGGTTGCACAACAGCTACTGCGACGATTGCACCAAACGAAAGAAATANNCGACGATTAAAAGACTTTCTCCCGAGATACTCCGCATAAATGTATTGATATTTTATACGAACTGATAAATCCGAAAAACGCGATCGCAAGGCCTAGGCTAACACCCCAGATGATAAAATCCCCCACCCCGGTAAACACCGTGATGACGTTTCCAAGAATCGTCAGAAACGTGGCAATCAGGAACGGGAGCAATAAAAACCCGGTGACGAGCGAAAAGATATTCACCCATCCATACGGCCGTACCCGAGAAAACAAGGTCATGATATGCTCCCCGGATAATAACGAATACCGTGTTGCTAAATAGGCAGTAAGTCCTTTCGTAATCATCGCAAATGTGATGATCCACAGGGCAGAGTACAAGGGGACCGCCCAGGCGCCAATCCGCGGTGCAAGGACGATATCTCCTGCACCGATCGTCATACAGGCGACGACCGCTCCTGGACCAAAATATTTCAGATAGCTCAGATAGTGGCGAACGGTTTTTTGTATTTAATCACCATCAAAGACGATATTATCATGTTTTTTTAATAGCTCATTTTTTATCGATGCCTGCCTGCGCCTACTTCGTGCTTCTGCGTCATAGGCTGCTTCTCCACCTGCTTCTTCAATGATTTTTTTGCCTTTCTCAATTTGTTCTAAAATCCCGATATTGAGCCCAACAACGGAGTTCGGTACAAGATGGTTCATCAGGATTCTCGAGGGAATCCCAAGCCCAAGCGGGATGGATTCCCTGATGATGGTGGACCCCGGGATCGGAAATAACCAGAGTCCTGCGCCGTCTTCCCCTAGTTTTGTGATGGGTATCCAGGTTGATGCTTGACGCGTTGGTTCCGCTCCAACGTCCGCGGTGATCCATTTCCCATCGATATTCACTTCACCCGCGCCATGGAGTAAGAAATATCCCATGGCATCGGACCACTGCTTTATCAACGGTGCATGATCAAGTGATGGTGCCACGAATTCGTCCAGGAGGGTGAGGGCGAAAAACTTGTATCGGGCAGGGAGGCCAGCAGCACGACATAATGCGATAAATACTGAAATTTTATGTAAACAGGTCCCTGTCCCTCGATGGAGAATCTTCGTCACATCGTCCAGGGGGGTTTGTTCTAGGATTATTTTTCTTTTTGCAAACTCAAAGGCAGCCTCAGCATACTCTCTGTCTGTCTTTTGGTAGGCTCCCAGTTGGTGTGCCAATGCGATAATCTCTGGTGCTTGGCAGTTACAAAACAATGTTGGTCTTAGGTATTTTTCTTCTGAGATGTGGCTCTTCATTTCAGAGGAATATGATGGAATTGTATAGGAGGGTGTTGGTCGGACATATACATTTTTTGTTGTTGGGTTCTTTAACATCTTAAATGTGCCGAGATTCAACAATAACACCTTCAAAAGGAAAAAAACACCCCCGATGTTCATCTGGAGCATATGGCGTGTAGGGATCATTTCTTTTTGTTTGATCTCCCAGGGGGTCAACATGCTTTTAGTCCTTGCTGAGATCAGCGGAAAGCATCCGTCTGACTTCCTCAGCGCACCCACGGATTTCCGCTCCTGATGCTCGTTTGATCTCTGGTTCAAGCACGGGGCCAGGGCGGTCACAAACCGGGCAATGTTCCAGCATTCGGACCTTATCTCCTGAAGTGATGAATCCAGGGTAGCTATACGCGGCAGCATCTAGGAATGCATAGCGTCCCCATTCACCGTACCCCATTGGTCTGTTCTCGTTGTCGAGGACAAGCGATTTGTAATAGGAGTAAGGTGAATGGAGATAGTGTCCTTCTGGGCAATGAACCAACCAGCCGTTTCCTTCCACCATCCCATAGATGTCAAGACAGTATTTCTCAGGGATGCCAAGGACTTTTTCAACTTGTTTGCGGAAGTCTGCTACAGTAACGCGGACGTTTTCGTACGCTTTCCATCCCCCGCCAGTTGCGACACCCCCACGTTCCCCGAAATCGAAGCTTTTCCCTTCTTTTTCCAGTTTTTTCATCACAACCGAAAGAATAAACGGAGCGCCGACGAGGGCTATTTTCTCCTTTGTTTTTTCATGATATTCCAACCAGCTAATGATCCTATCGATCATCTTATCAGATTCACGTTTTACGAAATATTTTACCACAGTGCTTTTAATCCCTTTCTTGCCAGTCATCGTCATTTGAATCAGTTCGGTGGTGATATCCCGATCAATCGCGACTTGGACGTCCTGAATAACATCGAAATAGATGGTACAGACTTTTCCTGCATACACATTGGTTTTTTTCGGATTTGGCATCAATAAATACCCATACATTTTGGGATCCCACAAGGGATAAATCATGCTCATGACTGATTTTGCTACAGCATATTCAGAGATGTGAAACGTCCGCTCATCACGTGGGATGAATGTATGCCTGCCACTTGTTCCGCTACTGTAGGCTACCGTCATTCCTGTTTGATTAAATGCGTTTATCACTTCATCATAGGTAGGGTTTTTTTGGGTGATGACAATGCGCGGGAGTGTTCCTGTGAAAATGTTGCCAAGCCACGTGGCAAAATCACGTCCAACTGGATAATCTTTAAAGAAAGTATGAGGGATGAGTGGGATTTTTTCTAAATCATC
>DAYE01000008.1 GCA_002506745.1 Euryarchaeota archaeon UBA33 | reverse complement strand
CCAGATTTCATTAAAATTATGGATACTGATAAGTATTTGGTCGAATTTCTGATTATAATCAATTGAGTTCGTATGCATCCAATCTTGTTGGGTTGATGTGGCGTAATTAACATCAACTAATTCGGGATGATCTCCGATCACACCGTAATTTGCTTTCGATGCATCATAATCCTGAATGAGATGATCCCAGACATGCCACTCCCACACAATATCACCACTTGTTGGCCCCGTTGGTTGAACCTCAATGACATGGTCAGGCCAAAACCCAGAATTGCTAACATAACTTGGATTCCTCCCTGCAGCAATCGCNNGAACCAGTTCGTATCGTCCGAAGAATCGTCCCATCGCCTAACCACCACACTGCAACGCCAGGGAAATAGGAACTTGTCCAGGAACGATTCAACGATCCATCAGCATGTCTGAGATACGTTATTGTACTCCACATCGGAGAATATAAAATTTGACCTTCGGAAAAATTCAAAGGCAGAGGATCTTGATTCAGTTGCTGAGACGATGAGACCGGTATATATACGCCGAGTAATACAAAAACAATGAAAAAAACCATCAACCGAAATTTAGCATAAAATTTCGCTTTTGATACACTGAATGACCTTCCATTCTTCATAATCTATTTAATAGGTAATCTATATAAATAGTTTTTTCCCAATTTCTCCCCTATTTTCGCTTATCTAATTGAATGAAACGATAAAAAAAGATAAAAGCATTCTTACTGCCATTCAATAACTTTTAAATAAGAGACCAGGAAATAGCCTGGCTCCATGGAGTTTGACAATTTAAAGCAACGAGCTCTCTATGTAAAAAACACACCGCTCCCTGGTTATACCCTTCCAAATTTCCTATACCTTCTCGCTCAGAATAAATTCAAGATCGATGCACAATACATTCCTCGAATGATCTACTCGTTATGCCTTAGCACGATTATGCTCCCTTTCTACATTAAAGAACGATTACAATTCGATAAACGCATTGAACAGACGGAAATAACTCATCCGCCTCTGTTTATCATCGGCCATTGGAGGAGTGGGACAACGTACCTTCATAATATCCTCTCGCAGGATAAAAATCTTGGTTATTTTACGACATTCCAGGCGTATCTCCCTGGAGTCTTTCTCGGCAGTGAAAAGATCTTCAAACCTCTTGTGAGTGCGAGTATCCCAAAAAAAAGACCGATGGATGACGTTCCGATGGATGCAGAATATCCTCAGGAAGACCAATATGTGATTGGTGCGTTCTCCCCATATTCGTATTACCATGGCTGGTGTTTTCCAAAAAACATGGAATTTTACAATACTTCTGTCTGCATGGATGATGCATCGAAAGAAACCATCGATGAATGGAAACGGTATTATCTGTATATTTTAAAGAAAATAACCCTCTATCGACACGGAAAACAGTTAATATTAAAAAATCAGGATAACACCGGAAAAATCAAGATAGTTCTAGAGATGTTCCCGGATGCTAAGTTTATTTTTCTGTACCGGAACCCCTATGACCTGTATTTCTCCATGATGAAGTTTATGAAAATAGCGATCCCTCTTTTCTGTATCCAAAAACCACCAAAGATCGAAGTCGTCGAAGAAAGTATGTTCAATTTGTACACTAGGATTGTTCAAAAATACATAAAGGATCGAGAATTGATACCCAAAGGAAACCTCGTCGAGGTTCGCTATGAAGATTTCGTCACCCAACCGCTTCAGCAGATAAAAAACATTTACGAAACATTACAGCTGGAAGGGTTTGGCGATGCTGAACCTGCGTTTGATACATATCTTCGTACTCAATGGATCATAAAAAAAGATCAATATTCAATGGACGATGAGCTGAAGCAAAAAATCCAGAAAAAATGGGGATTTGCTATTAAAGAATTCGGTTATTAAAACAGCAGTAAATTTTTTTTTCAACTCCATTTGGTGAGGATTGCTTCCCTGTTGAAGATAGCTTTTGCAAAAAAGAAAAGACCAAGGTCAAGGCATCCATACAACCCTGCGAACACAAAAATCATAACCGGCGAGAGAAAGATAAATCCTGCTAACACTCCTAGCATCAGCACAACGACCGGCATGACGACAAATCCTCCGAGTTGTTGTGCGGCTCGGACATCACTGACTTTCGAGGATACAAGGACGCATGCAAGGACGCTCATTAGACAGGCCGTTGGCGCAAGAAGCACCATCGATAAGATCCAAGTGAGATTAGGCAGAGGCGGGTAACCAACATTTGGGATTAACACAATGTCGAGAAGAACAACCCCTAAGGTGAATGCGAGNNGCAATGATTGTCGGAAGTGTCGCTGGAATTATGATAAAAATCATAAGGATCATGTTGAACATCAACGGAAGAACCTGATCGATCTCTGATGGTTTTGTTCTTGTAAACATTAGGTCCGATGAGATGGCAAGGATGAATCTTCCATCTAGCCCGGTTCCCTCTGAACGAATCACGGTAACGTTCATGAGGTACGAACTGGATAGTGAACTGTTCTTAATTGTCGAATCTATCACTGTTGTGTTTTCAATGACACATGATTCAATGATGCAATGAGTTAGAGATGCGTTTTTCAGGTTCGTATGCCTGAAAATTGTTGCGTCAAAAGAAACATCTTTAATGGTTTGATTTGTCCATGGAATAGCTGTTTCATCAGGCAGACTTCCGATCTGAAGTAGTCCGTCGATATCCCATGGTCTCTCAAGTGGGACCATGGTCACCATAGGCACAAACATGGCGAGGGGTAAAACAACCCCCAGGATAATCGGCATGGCGATGATGGATCCAATCACGAATTTCTGTTTCTTGAATTCGTCAAGATCCTTCCTCATCACTATCCAGGCGTTTCGCCAGCGCATTACTGAGCAGCCTCCTCGATGAGTTTAAGATACACATCCTCTAAAGAATGTTCCTCCTCGGTAACAAATTGAACTTGGAGACCTTGTTTCAGTAACCAGGAGAGCACCTTTGGATTATCCTCCTCTGGATTCCTCACATTGAGGATCAACTGATTTCCCTTCACCTGCGCTTGCGAGATTAAATCTAAAGATTCTATGTCCTTCAGTAATGTCGAGGGGATCTTCTGTATTGTAATACTGATTGTTCGTGTGAACAATCCTCGTGCAAGCTCTTTAGGATTCCCAATCTTAACAGTTTTATTTTTTATCAGTGCGACCGTGTCGCAAATACGTTCCGCCTCAGAAAGATTATGCGTATTAATAAGAATCGTTTTCCCCCGGCTTTTCAATTCAAGGATATACTCTCTGACTATTTTTGCTGCCATAGGGTCAAGACTCGCGGTTGGTTCATCAAGGAAAATATATTTTGGATCATGGATCAACGCACGGGCAATTGCTATCTTTTGTTTCATGCCTTTAGAAAACCCACCGACTGGCTCGTTTCGTCGATCCCACAACTCAAGGTTCGTCAATGTCGTACGAATCGACTGCTCCCGTTGTTTTTTTGATATGCCGTAAAGCTGTGCATAATAATCGAGATTCTTGAAAGCACCAAGGGTTTCGTATAATCCAGGGACCTCTGGGAGTAACCCGATCATTCCACGGATTTTTTGAGCGTCTGCTTTTTTCCCAATCTCATAGGAATCGATGTGAGCCTTTCCAGATGTCGGTTGGATGAGACAGGAGAGCATCCGCATGGTCGTGGTTTTGCCTGCACCGTTTGGCCCAAGAAGNNGTTTTCGTTAACCCTTCACAGATAATCATACCACACCGGTCCTTACCTTCTGCACTACGAATGTACCGTATTTTCCGAATCTTAATAAACCTAGCAGATGAGGTGAATAATTTCTCCTTAACAAGATTTCACAAGCTTGTTATATTTTTTAAAAAACCACGTTTTAATAGATTATTACAAGTATCTCCAAAATTTTATATACAGTTTTCTGTTTCTCCTTAGTGGGATGCCGGATATCGATAACGTAGGAGCGGATGTGCTCTCTAGTGGAAAGGGATGAGTGTGTATCTTAAACAAGTTGAAATGGAAAATTTTAAGTCCTTTGGACATAAATTGACTGTACCGTTTTACCCAGGATTCACTGCGATTACCGGACCGAATGGTTCAGGCAAAAGCAATATCGTTGATGCGATTCTGTTCGTCCTTGGCCCAAAAAGTTCAAAGGTCATGCGTGCAGGTCGACTCACCGACCTTATTTTCAACGGCGGGAAAAATCGGAAGAATCCTTCAAAATATTGCAAGGTTTCATTGGTTTTTGATAACTCACAGCGGAAAATGCCGATTGAAGCTAATGAAGTCGTTCTTACCCGGATGATCAAACGAGCCCCTTTGAAAGACAATCCGGATAATTATTACAGTTATTTTTACATCAACGATCGTGCAGCATCGTACACTGAATTTATTGACCTTCTCACCCATGCACGCATCTCCGGGGAAGGGTACAATATCATCAAACAGGGTGATGTCACCAGTCTTGTCGAAATGGGGTCTGTTGATCGAAGGAAAATCATTGATGGCATCGCTGGTATCAGCACCTTTGATGAGGATATTGAAAAAGCAGAGAAAGAACGGGGGGACGTCGATAAGAACCTGGAACGCATCGACATTATCTTAAATGAGATCACCAGTCAGATTCGTCAGTTAAAGAAAGACCGGGATGCCGCATTTCAGTACAAAGAGCTAAAGGATAAGTTATACGAAACAAAAGCGATGATTGCGTATAAGAAAAAACAAGAAATCGAATCGCAGATCCTTGAAGTAAACAAACAGAT
Organism: Euryarchaeota archaeon UBA33; assembly: GCA_002506745.1. GTDB lineage: Archaea > Thermoplasmatota > E2 > DHVEG-1 > DHVEG-1 > SM1-50. Next base: position 6,856 of record DAYE01000008.1, on the reverse strand, counting down.
TGAATCCTATGAACAGGAACAAAAGAAATTCGAAGAACAAAAAGAAACATTTAAAACACGTTACACAGAGCTTCAGCAGAAACTCGATGAGATTGAAAAGAAAATCGGCGCGGCCGGAGGAGATGAAGCAGCCGGTATTAAAGAAAAGATCGACGCGTTACGTTCTGAGANNAACTAGAACTCTCACTTGATGAAATCATAAAGGAACTAGACGAATACACAAAACAAAAAGAGGAGTGTACCCAAAAAATCAAAGACATCGAGACAACACTCAAAACGAAAGAGGAGGAACTAGGGAAATTACGCGAAGAAATCGCGCAATCCGACGATACTTCAATGGATATCACACGAGAACTTGTCAAAATGCGGGAGGAATACAATAACAAACAAAACGAAAAACATGACTATGCACTGACACGCGATCGGTTAAAAGAAAAACAAGATGCAATAGACCTACAGGTCGCTGAGCTGCAAGAAACAAAATCCACCTATGAGTTTGAGCTGAAGGATATGGACTGGCAGGTCGGTGAACTGCAGAAGGGAAAACAAGAAGGTAGTAAAAAAGTAAAGGAATCAGAAAAACAGATCTTTGAGAAGAAAAAACGGGAATCAGAGATAACAGAACAACTTGCTGATCTTGAAAAAGCGATTCTGAAGCTCCAACGGGAACAATCGAAACTACAGGCAGAGCGTGATGCGGCACAATCCGTCGGAGCGAAGTACAATTCCGCGGTGGAATCCCTTCTTGCTGCACGCAACACCGGGGAAATCAAAGGTATTCGAGGGACGATCGCGGAGTTAGCACATGTTGATGAGAAATACAAACTCCCATTAGAGATTGCTGCAGGACCACGAATGCAAGCTGTCGTCGTCGAAAACGATGCTGCAGCGGCCGAGGCAATCGGATACTTACAAAAAAAGAAGTTAGGACGAGCAACGTTTTTACCGATAAACAAGATGATTATCGGGAAGCCTCGCGCACAGTCCCTCATGACCGTACGAGATGAAAGCTCCCTTGGGTTCGCCATTGACCTGGTGAACTTTAATCAGGAATACCGAGGTGCGTTTTGGTATGTGTTTGGAGACACGGTGATTGTGAATACCTTGTCTGACGCACGACGGTTAATGGGTGGCGTACGACTTGTAGACCTGAAAGGAGGTCTGATTGAAGCGAGTGGTGCGATGATCGGAGGCAGTCAGCCTAGTGAACGTCTTTCCTTTGGCAATGCTGATCAACAAACCCTTGATGAGATTACCCGGAAGTTAAACGCCACAATCCAACAGCAAGACCAGTTATCTGAGGAACTCGCACAGTTGAAAAAAGGCATAGGGGAACTGGAGAACGTATTCAGGACACTCAAAGGCGAAACTGATGCAGGGCTACAAACCAAAGATCTGGAAATCCGGAAGAAAGAGTTCCACGGGAAGCTTGACATCCTAACAAAAGACCTGGATGGAAAATTCAAAGAAAGGGAGTCTGTCATCGCAGAGGCTGAAAAAATTATTACATCATTGAACGAATGTGAAAAACGACTTAAAGAATTAGATGTTTTAAAGGAAGAAAAAGGAAAACACCTCCTGAAAAGCACGAAAAAGGAGGTTGCTCAGGCAGTCCGGGGTCTTGAGAAAACAGTCTCAGAACTCCAAGAAAGCACATTAAAACTCCATAGCGAACAGGAGACCATTGAGAAGAAGATTGAGTTGTTGAATGAACGAAAAACAGAGCTTAACGAGAAAATCAGAACGATTGACGTAAATGTCGAGACCTTGAAACACACCGTTCAAGATCTCAAAGAGACTCGAGGGGTCAGTCAAAATGAGTTCAAAGCGCTCATGACCGTCGAGGAAACAATGAGTGGTAAGACCAAGGAGCTGGCAGTGGAGCGCGATACGCTCTATAAGAAAACCGTTGGGATTGAAAACGAGTTGGAATCCCTGAGTACGAAGACGGAATCCTATCTTGATTTGATCACGCGTGCGAAATACCGTTTACCAACCCTGGATGACTCCTTAAGGGAACTTGATCAGGAGATCGCATTGTATCATGTGGAGATGAAACTCACAAAACTCCCGACCATTGAGTCTATGAAAGAAACGATTCTCTCTATCGAACAGACCATGCAAGGACTTGAACCGGTCAACATGCGTGCTCTTGAGGAGTACGAGCATCAGATGGAGCGGAAAAAGAAATTTGACGAGGATGTCGATCATCTCAATACTCAGAAGAAGAACCTTGTAAAACTCGTTGGTGAGATCACCAGTAAGAAAAAAGAGCGTTTCTTTGAGATCTATGATGAGATTAACAAGAACTTCAAGGAGATCTATGCGCAGTTATCTGAGGGTGGTGAAGCAGAGCTCTTATTGGAGAATGAGGAGAGCGTCTTCGAAGGAGGTCTTACTATTAAAGCCCGGCCTCATGGGAAGAAAGTCTTACGGCTCGCCGCGCTTTCTGGTGGCGAGAAAAGTATTGCCTCGCTTGGATTCATTTTTTCGATTCAGCAGTACGACCCAAGCCCGTTCTACGTACTTGATGAGATAGACATGTTCCTTGATGGTGTGAATGCGGAGATTGTCTCACGCATGATTAAGAATCGAGCGGAACATTCCCAGTTCATTAGTGTCTCTCTCCGGAAGATAGCGCTCAAGGAGGCGAACTATCTCTATGGGGTCACTATGCATGATTCCGGTATTTCTGAGATGATCGGTAATATCGACCCCGATTCCGTTGGACCGAAAGGAGAAATCAGGACAAGTGTACAGGAGGTGCTCCCCCATGGAGCTGGATAATGACGTCATAAGCCATTTATTATTCCATAAGGCTTTGATCGATGAAAACAATGATATGACCCGGATGAACCAGTATCTTGAGATGGCCAAAGCAGCAGCCACTGGTGAGACTACATCCATTCAGGACCCGTTTGATCGGTCCGTGTATCTTGCGTTTGATTTGGTGTTGAACCAGCATATGAACCCGTGGGATATCGATCTTGTCGGTTTCTCAACTATGTATCTCAAACGTGCGAAGAAAGAGAAAATCGATTTGCTGACTGCAGGCAAGATCATCTACATGGCTTGGAAGGTCCTGCGGATGCAAAGCGATCATCTTGTTGTAAACATGGAGACAAAAGAGGAGGAAATCGAACAGGGGTTCGGCTGGGAGGATATCCCGACTTCCTCGTGGCTAGCCAACGATGACGAGTACTCATATACCAATCTTCTCATGAAAATGCCGCAGCCCCCTCTTGAGGAGCCGTTACGACGTGATTCAACCAGGAAAGTCAGCCTTATTGAGCTGCTCAGCGCGTTTGATGAAGCCCGGAAAGAATCAGAACAATACCAATTGCTTGATCACTTACGACAAGAAGAACGGATACTGCTTGAACAAAAAGCATGGAAAGCAATGAAAGGCTCAGCCCATGAGGATCATTTAGAAGAGGATGTCGCTACCGTCTGGGAGCGAATCTGTAAATTCCCTAACAAAACCATGAATTTCACTGAACTCTGTGAGGTCGAGAGTGCTGAGGAGCGGATTAAAACGTTTATCTCTATCTTGTTCCTCGCGTATGAAAAAAAGATCATTGTTCATCAACAGAAATTCCCGCATGGAGAAATTTTTATTAAAACGATAGGGTATACATAGGTGGAGAACAGGTATGAGTGTCAAAGAAGATCGCGTAGTTGAATCATTGTTATTCTCTGCAGGCAAACCACTTGGTGTCGAAGAGATCCAGGAGACAACCGGGTTATCACCAAAACATGTCACAGATGCTATCGAGCATCTCATGCAATCGTATAACCTTGATCGGAAGGACGACACCTCTCTTGAAATCGTAAAAGCGGGTAACAAGTTCATCATGCAGGTGAAAAAGACATTTACCGATAAATCGATGATGGTGGCAAAACCAGAGATTCGGACAGATCTGTTAAAAACCCTGGCGTTGATTGCATTTCACCAGCCGGTAAAACAGTCCAATTTGCGTCATATGATAGGGGAACGGATCTATGGAGATGTGGATCAGCTGATGAGTTTGCATTTGGTTCATTCCGAGCCACATGGAGCTACAGAGGTACTGACAACAACACGATTATTCCCAGAGTATTTTGGTATTGATTCGACAAAACCTGAGGAGATCCGTGAGTTTTTAGCAAAAAAGGTAATAGGGCATGTTGTGAAGGAAAAGCAAAGTTCCCCTGCAGATGAAGAAGACCCATCCTCTGATGAACAAATGACTGATGAAAAACCTCCTCAGACTCAAATGAAATCGGAGTAAAAGAATTGGGTTTTTCAAGGCTGTTATCCATCCAGTCTCTCCATATTCTCCTAAGAGGTATATTTTTAAGGTTTGGTTCGATATGATTTCATAGTGTGGAGAGAAACATATGGTGAATTGTCCGAAATGTGGAACAAAAAATGGTGATGATGCAGCATTTTGTACACACTGCGGCGTATCCTTGAATTCTGATGTAGGATCTACTATTGAACAACATGCGAAGCAATTTGCACAAAACATGGAACAGATGGGCAAAAAAGTCGGGGACCAGATGGCGCAGGCTGCAAAAAAGGTTCATGAGACGACCCAAAAAGAAGCACGACAGTTTGAACACCGCATGGATCGGGCCAGTCACCATGCTGAGAATTGGTATAATAAAACCTTTGGCGCATTTGGACCATTGCTTGAAAGCTTCATTTTTTTGATCGTGTTTCGTTTCGTTATCATGCTGATGGAACTACCTAATCAAGAGACCCCCGATATACACACCGTCGCTTCTATCCTGTTGGTATATATCTTACCGCTCTTTGCGTTGAGCCTGCTTTCAAATTACACGCAATATCTATCAAAAAAATTCTTTAAATTCAAGGTGTTCTCACCTCTCTTGTACGCTATTTTTGTTGTCCTTCTTTTCTGGATCATTTCAAAAATGCTTTACGATGCAAGCACTCATTTTACTGTCCCAGACCTTCAGACTGCGGCCCTGTCCCTTGAGAATGGTCTTCCGACAATATTTATCTTCGTCCTTCTCTTAGGGTATGTGATTTTAGTCATGAGCTTGCCAAGGGATAAAAAGGAAAAACCATAAAAAAGGCTATAAATAGTATAATTGATTATCAGATGGTTGGTTGGAGGCCAAGGTATGGTATATTGTGCGAAATGTGGAATAAAAAATGAAGATGATGCAACCTTTTGTAAAAGCTGTGGTGCTTCGCTGACCGGTTCAAAACCGGAGTACGACCGGCACCGAGATCAACGATGCGAAGAAGAATGTGCTGGTGGAAAAAGCGGTCGCGGGTGGGCAATGTTCTGGGGTGTCATTATCATCCTTATTGGTCTTGCGATTTTGTTTGAGGTAGTCCTCAAAGATATGGCAAAAAGCTATCCGACACAGCTTTCATGGGTTACTTCCGTTCAATGGAACTGGATTTTCGCCTTTGTCGTTGCGATTTTCATTATCATTTTCGGCCTTCGAATCATATCTAAACGTTAATCAAAGGTCAGAAACATTTTACAGGATTCAAAACAATTTTTACAGAGGCTTCCATGATGCCATTTCGAGAGCTGTATTCTGACATCAAGCCAAAGAAAACAGAGTAATATTGTAAAAAAACCATACACAAATTTTCCGGTAAGCTCTCCGACAGCGATGATGATGATGAAAAAACTAAGAGACATGAGACTGTTGATAATAACATGTACTATCGCATATCTGCTCCGATACAGAATTTCAATGTACACAACAGGAAGAATGAACAATCCAAGGAGAATCAAGAGATAAGACATCATGTTTGTGAGTTGGAAATCAGTTACCACATACAGAATCATTAAGACCATTGACGCACACAACCCAATGAAGAGGCCAAGGCATCCTGCACACCAGGTCTTCTTGTTCCAATGAATCGTATGATTCTGAAACGTTGGACAATCTGGGTGATGACCCTGAAACGATCGTTTTACCTGTTGTTGCGTATTTTTTTCTTTGTCCTTAAACTTAGAAAAATATCGTCGTACCCAATTGGGATGTAACGTAAAAGAAATACCAATGATGCAACAGAAGAGGAATAGACCAGCAAGCCCTACCTTTTCTAAAAAAGAGATAGGTGAGGTATGGTCGGGTGTCATAATCACCAGAAGAGTAATCAGTACAGCTGCAATAAAAGAGAATGCAAGATACAAGGATAGCGTTCTTACGTATTTCAAATTAATCTCCTGAATTTCTCAAGGACGAACTGTCCAGCCATATGATGGTACATTGTCCGTTTTAGTTTATTTTTCGCTAGCACCCCCGTGATGCTTCGGGTCAGTGATCCATAAAACGTACGATAGCAACGCCAGAGTTCCTCTTGGACTTCCTTTCGTGTTAGTGTTTCTGTTGGCATGATCGCATGCGCCATATCATAATTGGTATAATTTGTATCCTCAATCCACCCGTTTTTCTTCGCAGTCTCATAATACATAGTCCCCGGAAACGGAGTGAGCGCGGTATAAATCGCAATATCAGGATAAAGATCGTTAGAGTACTGTCGGAGTCGTTCAATAGACTCATGAGAATCTTTGCGCCCCCCAATCACAAACATCGCTTGAGAGAAAATATCTTTTTGCTTGAGTATTTTCATCGCCTGATACGCATCTTGTATTTTAATTCCTTTCTTATATTCATTTAACATCTCTTGTGAATTTGTTTCAACCCCACAGAGAATCCAATACGTCCCGACGTCTCTGAGTTTTTCAATCAGATCAGGATGTTGTGCGATATCATCGATTCGTGCCTGGAAAAATAACATGATGTCATCTTTGCACCGTCGTTGTCGTAGCTCGTCGTATAATGGTTTTCCTCGAACACTCAGTTTCATATGATCATC
>DAYE01000028.1 GCA_002506745.1 Euryarchaeota archaeon UBA33 | reverse complement strand
ACAAACTACGGGGTCATCGCAATACACGATGCAGACCAATCCATTATGAAAACCAATGGTCTCAGCACCTCAGATCAAGCGATAATCATCGTGAACCTCACAGCAGCCCTCCCAACGACCCAGGGATTGAAGGCCGGGGAAAGCCTTGAATCAAAACTCGTGCCAGGCTTCGGAGTCGAAGGCATCTTCCTCGTGAATGCTCCAGATGCGTTCAAATACAGAGTCGTTGAAGTCTAAGGACACAAGAAAACAACAACATGAAGAAAGCGACACCATGCTTTCTTCATACCATTTTTTTTAATGGTTTTATGCATCCTGTTTCTGTGACTCGAGGATTGTCATAATAGCGATTTCGGCTTTTTCCCCATGATAGACAGTGGGCTTTATTATTACCTCAACAGACACTTTTTCATTTTCCTTCGTCGAAAAAACTGTTGTATACGAACTGATGCTTTCACCCTTAAGACGATTCAGATAATATTTCTCTACACCCGCAAGACCATCTATAGCAATAAAATCAAAGAAATTCTTCTCCACGATTTCACTCACAGGATATCCGATTAGCTCTGCAAAGGTGGTATTAATTTGTTTCAAGATACCTCTTTGAACAATTGCGGCGGATTGGGGGATATCATCAAGAATCTGTTGAAAGTTAGGCGACTCCGATGCCACAACATCAATGACCTTCGAATCATCAGTAATAACCTCAGGGGAAATCGGTGAATCTTGCCTTACCAAAACCACGTCCTGATCCAAAAGTTCTTGCCGTCGTTTCTCTATTTCCATCTCCAATTGTTCTAATTTGTCACGCCATTGACGAAATTCTTCGATTCGTGAATCAAAGATCTTCTTCTCCTTAAGAAGTTGTGCTTCGAACGCCTCTAGATCCTTCTGTCGATGCTCACATTCTTGAATTTTCCTGTCAAGATCCCGGCGTTGCCGTGTATACCCAAATGGATCAGAAAAAAAACTAGGTTTTTTTTCTGTGACTGCCGACTCATTCTGAAGGAGATGCGGAAGAGGAGAGGTTTTCATATTTTCCCTTGCAACCCTTTTAGACCCATTGTCCTTCAATCTCAAATGCTTCTCAGAATGTTTCTGGTTTTTTTCTGGCAATTTGTCTTTTCTTTCGAGATTTCCGAGTCGCTCATTGACGGTCTCGTATTTTTCAGAAACTCCTTTTATTGTCTGTAACAGGCCCTCTATCTGCTTCGATACGTTATTAACAATTTTTTCTATTGATTTCAAAGAGGAAGCCTCATGTTGCACGATCGTATCATCAGATGCTTCTCCTTGAAAAATAATTTTTTCCGGGAGCTCTTCTATTTCCTCACGCTGCTCTGACAATGAAGTAACTGAGATAGTACGATCGTTTTTTTCATTTGTTGCTTGATTATCGTTCTTGTGCGAAGAATTCAATAAGAGCGCATCTAATGTGTGAGAGACATCTATAGAATCGTGAGATTGAGCGGATGTCCCAAGGAGACAAATAGTGTTCAAGCTTCCCTCTTTATCCTTTATAAAAAACCCATTCCAAGTTATTGGTATGAGAATATCCCGTTTTGTCTTGAGAGGAAGTGTAAATTCATCTATCTGCTTGGTCTTCTGTATTTTTTCAAAAAGAGATTTCCAATACGAGAGATATTCAACAGGGAGCAGAACGTCACTAAATTTTTTGTGGAGGACCGCATTTCGTGGATGTTCAGTAACTCGCTCACACTCTTGATTAAATTGTATGATTTCTCCATCACAGGTTAGACCTAAGAGTAACTCATGATGAACAGCTTGCCTAGAATCCTCTTCTTTATTATCGATGGTTGTCATCTCCTCCATATCATGCATAGAATCGTTTTTTTATCAACTAAATCTCGTATCACCATCTGCTGGTTATTTTAAAACATTTTGTTTCTGTACAACGAGAAAAAAGGACCAGGGCTTAGGTTTTCGTATTATCGACATCCATAGAAAGAATCATATCTTCTATCTTGCGTTGATTTGAATTTTCATCCTCCAGTAAAAAAACCCCCCAGTACATAAAAGTATAAATATTAGGTTTCTGTTGATATCCCTTGGGATTCAATATAAAAAATTAAAACACACGGAGGGGTAGCGATAAAACTAAAATTGGGAAAAGATGAAACAGTGCCTTCTATAGATACTTCTACCAGCTCCTCTGAACAAAAATCACCTGAGAAGGTCATATCTGAAAAACAGACTGAAGAACCTGGAAAAAAACCAGAGCCAGATCGCAAGATCATAAAATTCGCGTCTCCAGAGAAATCCTCGAATCAAAATAAGACAGAAATAGAACCAAAGAAAAAAGACGAAGGAAAACCAGGTAATATACCAGATGTGAATAAAATCATTGGCGAGAAGACTCCGGGAGCATCAGTAGATAGTGCGCGAGAAGAACTTGAACAACGACGTACTATCCTTCAAAACCTCAAAGACTTTGATTTCCAAATCAAAAAAAATCAGGAGGATATTACTAACTTATTAGAAAAAGTAGAAAGTCTCTCGAAAGACCTTGATGATCTTGTCAGTTTATATGAAATTGTCTCAGAACAGATGAACCCTTTCGTTGGTCTTTCAAAGGTCACGAAAAAACGACTTGATGCTCTTGAGAATATCACTACAGAAGTTGAAACCATCAAAACCCGGGTAGGAGATCTTGAATTATCATTAGAAAACGGTGGTGGAATCCCAGATGACTCAAAGAAAAAAGGAATTCCAGTGGAGACGAATACAACATCGGTAAATACAGCAACACCAGAAACGACAACAGACCAAATAGTACGAACCCCAATTAATACCCTTGGTGATTTACCTCCTTCTTCATTTGAAGTTCCTGAATATCAAGGTCCCGTTGTGAACCTATCAGAGAGAGAACTAGACGAGATTCTAAGCAAATCACTGGAGGCGCTTCGTTTAGACCAAAATATTGATTCCATGATTACTGATTTTTTCCTAACTTTAAAATAAATGAAATGCGTTTCCAAATAGGAGTGGGTGGATGAACAAAGGAGATGAACATACACAAAACGAATCAATACCTCTTGAAGAAACAGAGTTACAAACAGAATTAACGGCACTCATAAAACGGAACGTTCTCCCAGCAAGAATTGCTCAAAAAATCAGGGAAAAAGTTAGCGAGAATAGTATTAAAATCACCAAAAATCAACTCTCTAAATTAGTGGAAAAAATTCAGGATGCATTAAATAAATATTCACAAGCAAATCCTTCAGGAATACAACCTGCGAGAGAGGGAACGACAAACCTAAAAACTGGAGAAAAAAACGTAGTGAATACTCCGATTATTCAGAATACGGACATGAAAAAACTCGTTGAGGAAATAGAAAACCTTAACAAACGCATGAACATCGTTGAAGAAGGTTACCTAGACGGCGTGAAAGGGATCACAGGAAAACTCGTAAAAACAAAAGACCTTCGGACTTTTAATTCAATGGAAATATTGGACGATGCTGTGCAACCTCTCGAACAAATTCCAAACGACCCTGAAAGTATCGTTGTCATCATGAAATGGCTTCAATATCTTGTTGATAAAACCGGGAAAAATAACCTTCCTGATGTTCTTGGGTATTATGTGGATATCGGTTGGATCTCTGATACCGTACGATTAGATTTAATCGATTACTCGAAAGGACTTATTGAAGAGCCTGCCTCAGGTACCCCTCGCTCCTCCCAACTACCGACTCGTGATCATCTTCAATCATTACTGTTCATACAGAAACTCAAAGGGGTTCAAATGGATGAACGCCTGATCGATAAAATCGAACGTGATATGGAGAAAATGGCGAAAAGCCTCGAAGGCTACCAGGCCAAATAACATATCACGCGGGGAATAAGCTTTAATATATTTGCTTCATATTACATAGTTGAATACTACGGTTCCATGGATGCATGTCCATAGGATATATAGGAGGGAATAACGATGGGGTTCTCGCTGATTGCTTCAGCTGCGATTCTAGCAGTCACTCTTTTCATGGCTGTTGAGATAATCACCGGTTCTCTTCTTCCCACTCTTGACGGAATCAATACATCCTATGGCAATTTGAAAAATCGTTTCACAGATCAAATTCAAACGGATATCAACATAACGACAGTTTCACGATCGACAGGCGGTCTCAACTATGATTACAATATCACCGTTCAAAATACCGGGAGTGTGACATTGAACACAGAACAATTTGCCGTATTGGTGAATGGGGTTGAGTATCCGGCATCTTGTTCTTGCACGCATTTATATCCTGAAAATATCGCCTATTTTTCTGTCACTAACATCGCTGGTGAAGGAGCTATTCGAATAAAAATAATTAGCGATAATGGTATCGCCGATTATTATACATATAATCCATGATGAGGGGAACCTATGGGATTTAGCTTAACAGGGACGCATGTCATCTTTTTTATTGCAGCGGTGATTGCCGCAGGGATGGTTTCCGGAGTGTTCATCGCAATAACTCTTAATGTGAGTACCAGCCTTTCGGATCGTGGTGATCGAGTGAAAGAGCAACTGGACACAGATTTTGCTATCATCAACGATCCCAACACCATTCCTTTGCAGGGAAGTTACTATCTCTTCTATCTGAAAAATATAGGGGGAAAGACGCTTACAACAACGAATCAAACATTCCAAGTATTCCTTGATGGAGAAATCATTCCCTCATCTTATTATTATTTCAATGATAGCTCACTTGTAATGGAAGGGGTAACGACACTCTACGTAAATACGACAATTGCAGGAGGGGATCATACGCTGCGAATCGTTGGGCCGCAGGCGATTGAGGATGAATTTATGTTTACACGATAAGAGAAAAAATGATGTACTATGGAAGGAGTAAAATCTCTCATCCTCGAACGAAAAGGGGAAAAAGACGGGTTTGCAGAACGGTTCGGTAAAGTGATACCGAACGGCTCGTTGATCTTTATTGAGGGAAAGGAAGGAACCGGGAAAAGCATCTTTTGTCAACGATTCTGCTACGCGTTATTACGAAATAATTGCACATGCTCATACGTTTCTACGCAATTCACCATCAAAGGGTTCTTGCGGCAAACCGCCTCAGTGGGATATGATGTACGAAAGTATCTCATGGCAGGGAAATTTTTTTTCATCTCAACAGAGGTCACCCTGGCGGAGACGCTCCCACGTAAAACGTTTCTCGAAGCATTAATCACAGGAAGGAAGTTGTTTGATCCCGAGGTCATTTTCATTGATTCGCTCTCGACCCTTCTAAAGGAAAGTGTTAACACTGACAATCTAACAGAACTTACCAGCTTCTTTAACAGACTCACCGGCTCAGGAAAAATCATTTTTATCACCGCGAATCCGACAGAATGGTCTGAGGAGATTCATAACACTTTTAGGATGGTCACGACGATTCATTTTCGAACGTCCCGGGAGACCGCACCGGGAATCGGTATCGTCTACAACATTTATCTTGAGAAATTCAATGGTGCGCGCTTCAAATACGAGCCGGTAACACGGTTTTCGGTGAGACCAGGTGTCGGCCTGACGATCGAATCGAGCGGAGTGGCATTCTAACCAGGAGATGAAGTCCTACGACCACAATGGAAAAAAAAGAAGAAGAAAAAATCATCAAAGAGAATCCTCATCTCCAGAAATATCTTGAAAATCTCCATGGTAAAATAACGCGGCCTGCTTTTTATAGTAAATTACCCAGGGATTTAAAGGAAGAGAAATACCCCAATGTGATTTATCCGACGAAAGGATCTGTTTTTATCCATATTTTTCGGACAAAAGATATGGAGGGTAAGGAGTACCATGCAATAGAGCCTACGCTCACCGAAGCGGAGAAAACGAAACGTGATCATATCTTGGATTTAATCTATGAACGTGTTCCGTACCGGAATGCCGTCAAAACTGACGACCAAATCAAGGAAGCCATAGGCGTTCTCTTGGAAGAAATCACTCTTGTGGACGAGCGGGCGGCACCGTTAGAAAAAGTGAAAAGGGGAAAAATTCGAGTGACGCCTGTGGAAAAGCTCAATATCGAGTATGACATCACGAAAAATATCATTGGTGGGGGGCCACTCGAGCCTTTTATGCGAGATCCCTACCTTGAGGACATCCATATCATCACAGGAGAAAACGTGCATCTCATCCACAAAGTCTTTGAGATGATTAAAACAAATATCCATATTGATAAAGCGTGGGCGTCTACCTTTTCGCAGGAGTTTAGTGAAAAAATAGGTAGCCCGGTAAGTGAAGGTCAACCTATTGCAGATGGAACACTCCCCGATGGAAGTCGGGTTAACATCATTC
>DAYE01000018.1 GCA_002506745.1 Euryarchaeota archaeon UBA33 | reverse complement strand
GAATTATCGAGGACGACCCGAAACTTCTTTTCGCTTTCACTGAACGCCTGCACTGCTATCTTATACTTGGTGATATCAACAAACGATCCAATGATAGACGACTGGTTCCTGCATTCATCCTCAATCACTTGAGCGGAAAGCTGGACTTGGAATGAATGATCGTTTTTCATCCCCGTGAGTTCTCCGACCCATTCACCCTTGGTACGTAGAATCTGCATAGCCTCAAGATATTGTTCTTGTATTTTCCAAAAGTGGGCGAAAGATTTTCCAATGACATCTTTTTCATCGTTATAACCCCACATTTTCAGAAATGAATCGTTCACTCGGGTAATTGTTCCCCTGATATCTGCAAGCATCAGTGCATTGATTGAGGAGGCAATTGAGTTTTCTTCGATCTGTGCTGTTTCTACCAGGTGTTTTTGTTCAGAGATTTCTGAAATAATGACAAGATGACCGACAATCTTACTATGTCTATTTTTTAATGGAGAAACGTGAAGAGCACCGTTTCGTTTTTCACCATGTCGTGATAGCATTTCGATGTCGTCGTATGTTGTGCTTGTACGTGATGTTTTTATTGAGAAGATCTTTTTCAGTAAATCTTGTGTTTCTTCTGTGAAGAAGGGTGATGAACACAAATTTTTACCGAGGGCTTCATGGGTCGTGTATCCCAACAATTCGGTGATTTGCTCATTGACATCCGATATGGTGCCTTTGGCATCGATCAAAAAAATAATTTGGGGGAATACCTCAAACAACGTCCGATAGGTCTTCTCTTTTTCTTTACAAAGTTCCTGTAATTTTTTTTGTTGAGTTATATTTTTAGAATGAAGGAGAACAGCTGATATTCGATTTTGGTCTGGTTCCCGTACGGGGCTAAGCATCTCATGATACCATTTAGCATTTTTGTAAAACTCGCTTTTAAAAGGCTTTCCTTGTTCAAGAATCCATTTCAGTTTTTTATTGAAGTCTTTGGTTTCTTTTTGAGTATGAAAATCACTAAAGGTTCTTCCGATGACTTCGTCTCGGGTACAACCGAGTTGTTCGAGAAGATTGTTATTGACAGCGAGATAGCGGCTTTGACAATCCAACAAAGCAACCGAATCATCAAGGTATTCTATGATTGCATCCAATCGATGTATTGCCGGTTGTGGTGTAATTTCCCTGAGAAGATGTAGGGTTCCGACAGGCCTATTGTACCTATCCCGTACAACACAAAGGGAGACTGAAATATCTATTAGTTCATTCGTGCTCGTATATATTTTGGTTTCAATTTGTCGTTTCAGCCCCTGTGTTTCGTTGAGATGCAACTGCAATTTTTGCCATTCTTCAGCTGGATACCATTCTTTCATCGAATGGCGTGTAAATTTTTTTGTCGGGTGACCTAACAGTTTTTCGGCATACTCGTTCCATGAGACGATATGCTCTCGTTCATCAAAGATGAGGAGTGCAATGGGAACAGTATGAAGCACGATGTTCCAGAGGGCGCGTAGATAGTCTTGTTTTCCTTCAATTAGATTCTCATTTCCATGGGATGGAAGTATCATGGCTGAGTTTCGAGATTCCTCCTGGTTTTGGCTATCTGAAAATGATTCTTCGGTGCTTTCTACAGGCTTCGTTTGTAGTCGACCAAGTCGCTCTTCATCCCGTAATATCTTTACGATTTCAGGCTCCTTGTGCATGATCCTCGTCCTAGCTGTACCTTTCTTGAAGATTGAATTTTGGTTGGCATCCCAAATGATTAGAGGTAATCGAAAGAAGATTATTTAACTTTTTAGAATATTATCGACATGCATTAAGAGCGTCTCTTTATCAAACGGTTTCATGATGTAATCGGCAAGGCCTTCATCGAGGAGCACCTGTTTACGTTTCTCGGAGATTTCAAGGACACTCATGAAAGCGACTTTCACCTCTTTACTCTTTTTTTTGATGCGGTTAAACACATCCCACCCGCTCATCCCTGGCATCATGATGTCAAGGAGAACTAAATCGACTTTTTCTTTTTCGAGTTTCCGCAAAGCTTCTTCACCGCTATATGAAGGAATGACAGTATAGCCGCCCAGTTCAAGGACTGTACGCGTAAGGTCAACGATATCTGGTTCGTTATCGACAACCATGATTTTCTTCATTTTTCAAGACTCCTCAATTGTTTTTGTAAGTTCTTTTTCCCTATAAGAAGCTATCGTTATTTCTTTTTTGAAGCTATCTTACAACCTTCGAATCGATGAATTTATGTAGAAGAAAAGTATAAATTCCAGTAAACGATATTATTTTTCCTCCACAGTGATGGGACACCATGCTAAAGAACAAAAATATCTTCGTTTCATTACAAATCGAAAAGAATCTTGAGACCAAAACGCTCGTCCTCAACATCCGTTTCGATTCAAGCGCCCCAAATTTTTTCTTTGAAAATGAGGAAATGCACTGGAATCCAACCTCTGATGAAATCGATTTAGTTACCGAGGTTGTCAACCTTCTCAGCCATCACGAAAATCAACGAATAGATGATTCGGTAAGAGCACAAGCGAAACCATTTGACGGGAAAACGGCGATCCTAGAAGAAGATCAATCATCGGATCCAGTCCTTGAACAGGCAGTCGAACCTGATGTCGCACCCCATTTAGCAAAAGCAGAGACAGACGAAAAAATCTTCATCCAGGCCGATGAAAAAAAAATTGATGAAATCATCAGACGAAAAAGATCTGGTTTTGGCGAAGAATTTGTAATCAAATCCGATGACAAATCTCATCTTGACAATATGTTGAAACAAAAAAAGAAAAAAGGATAACACTTGGTTGTTTTTTATATTGTTATTTTGCCGGGGATTCGATATTTGTTGCAATATAGCTCAAGCATTTTGTTGAGCTCGTGAATATATTGTTTCCGAGGGTTGAAATCATCTTTGTACAATTCATCGTACTTTGGGAGCAAATGGGGATAATGGATTTCAAGCATGTTTTTGAAAAGTACCTCTTGATCTCCTTTAAGTTCAAGATGTTTGTGTAGGAGGTACTGCGCGTGCACATCATTGGCTGCTTGGACTATTCTCTCAATTTCTGATTCAACGATGTAAGGGATCATGGGAATCATCGCGACTCCGGTGTTAATCCCGTTATCACGGAGTTTTTCTACTGCTTTTAGACGATCCTTGGGTGATGGGGCGCCCGGCTCGAATACGCGCAGGACTCTATCATCGAGGGAGGTGAGACTGATGGTGACCATACATTGTAACGATGAGAGGAGGTCTATATCGCGAAGAATCAAGGGTGACTTTGTGAGGATATGACAGGGAAACTGATACTGTGCTAAGGTCTCAAGGATGTTTTTCGTAAGTTGATGGGTATTTTCGGCATTTTGGTATGGATCATTGACAGATCCTATGATAATCCGTCCATGTTCAATCTGCGCGATTTCTTTTTTTAGGACGTCGACGACGTTTGCCTTTGCATAGATGATTTTTTCAAATGAGGAATCACAGTAAAGACATCCGAATTCACAGTTTTGATAGGGATCTACGCAGTAATTCCCGTGAAAGAGGGCATCTTTTCGGGTTATTTTTTTCACGACAGAGTCGCAGTTGATGAGTTTGTATTCCATGTTACATTTCCTCCGGAGCGGTTATGCCTAGTAAATCTAGCGCCGTGCACAGAACGATTTTTGTTGCTGCAACGAGGGCGATTCTTGATTCACGCAGTGATGCGACCTGCTCAGCAAGCACAGGACAATCACGATAGAATTGGTTAAATGCAGAGGCGGTTTCAAAAAGATAGTTCGCTAGCAGATGCGGTTTGCAACCATTGCAGGCGTCTTCGATGATACACGGTAAATTCGTGAGCTGCTTCACCAGGTTGATCTCAGATGGATGCACAAGGCGTGTCGCATCAAATCGAGGATGTTGTGTACCGGTTTTTGCAAGGATACTTGATGCCCGAGCATGAGCATATTGGATGAAGGGTACTGCGTTCCCTTCAAAATTTAGTGCGTCTTCCCATTTAAAGACAATATCCTTTTCTGGCTGCACTTTGATGATATTATATCGCAACGAACCTACCCCAACAACCTCAGCTATGGTTTTCATTTGTTTTTCGGAGAGGTCCTGTGCTCTTCTTTTTTTTACTTCCTCGTACGCTCGTTCGATGCATTCGTCGATGAGTTCGTCAAGATACACGACACGGCCTTTTCTGGTGGACATCTTCCCGCCTGGGAGCGACACAAACGCATAGAAGACAACCTGTGGTAATATTTTTTCCTTTAACAGTTGAAGGGCAATTGATACCTGTGTTGATTCAAGCCTATGATCTTCGCCCAGGATATCGACGAGCACGTCCGCCCTGCGTGCTTTCCAGATATGGTAGGCGATATCTCGGGTTGCATACAGTGTTGTACCGTCACTACGCAGAAAGAAGAACCTGGTATTCTTCCCGTGGACGTGAAAAGGTTCCATATCAAGGTAAAACGCATTGTCCTCCTCATGGCAGTAGGCTGTGTGCTGTAATGCATGGACAACATGCTCGACGCTTTTATCTTGGACAAACATGGATTCGGGAATATATGTATCAATACGGATGTTGATTCGTGCAAGGCTTGTTTGTATTCCTTGAAGGACGGGATTATACGCGGCATGGATCATCTGCAATACGACCGGGTCGCCATACTCTGATTTTTTCACTAGCTCATTGATTGATGCCTCGACGGATTCATCAGTTTTCATTCTTTCGTGAGCTTTTTGGTAAAACCCTACGTACTGATGATCTGGTTTTGCGGTTTCAGGTATGGGGATGTCCTTCGCTTGGATATTGTTGATACCCCAGGTCAGAATCGCGACCTGTTTACCCATGTCGTCAAGGTAAAACTGTGATTCGACTTGATAGCCAGCAGCCTTGAATATCCTCACGAGGGTATCGCCGATGATTGGGTTCCTAGCCCGTCCAACATGGAGGGGACCATTGGGGTTGGCCGAGGTGTGCTCGATGATGACTTTCTTTTTTTTCTTGGGGAGATACCCGTATTTTTCTTTCATTTCCAAAATGATGCGAATGACTGAGGAGGTCATGGTAGCGGGGTCAACGAAGATATTCACATATGGGCCATTCGCCTCTGCTTTGAGGATCCATGTGGTGCGGGGTATTTTCGGTGCCAACTCCTGTGCTATCGATGCCGGTGATTTTTTGAGAAGTGGTGTCAGGGCAAAGCAGGGAAATGCGAAATCGCCTAATCCTTGAGGGGGGATGTCTAATCTGATTTCGCCGGTAAAATGATAAGCTGTCAGTAATTTCCGTAGTTCGTTTTTAATGTCTTCCTGACAAGCTTCGACAGGGTACATCTTACTCAAGGGGAATTCTCAGGGTTATAAAAGGTTTTGTCATCATATTTCAGTGATTCTGAGAAACTAGGGTCTAACCCGCTGAAAAAAAAATCGGAAGAAACCATCAACATTTATATGGGATGAAAGTATTAACAGATTGATATTTGGGATGGATGCATATGGGCAGAACAATTGCGTTGAAATTATCACCAACGGAGGAGCAGATTGTAAGACAGCTTAATAAACAGGGAATGACCAATAGCGAGTTGTTACGAAATGCGCTCCGGCAGTATTTTGAGTACCTTCATCAAACAACAGCCTTAGGTGCTTCGGAGAAACCCGACTCCGAGGTTCACGACAATAGAGGCATTGTCTTTCAGGATTCACTGAGAAATATCATTAACGAGGTCGAGGAAATCCGTAACTCTCTTCAAAAAACCCAGGAAGAGATG
>DAYE01000101.1 GCA_002506745.1 Euryarchaeota archaeon UBA33 | reverse complement strand
TTCATTCTCCAATTCAGGTTTTAAAACATTTCCTTCTTTAAAAATAGATACTTAAAAACCCTGTTCAAAGTGGAAAAATGAATCATTGTTTTTAATCAGTTGTTTTAATGGAGTCGTATTCCTGTTAATGTCTTGGTATCTATTATCCCCTCTATTGTTTTAATCTTATGGATAATGATTTGTCCGATGCTTTCATAATCTATTGCTTCAATTTTTGCGATAAGATCGTATTCCCCGAACAATGGATGAAGTTCAATGACTTCTTTAAGTTTCGAGAGTTTATTGAATACTTCATATTCATGCGCAGGTGAAATATGAATGAGAACAAAACCTATTGCCACTTTCTTCCTTCTCAGCAATATCGTAACATCATGGTCTTTAAAAACATACCCTGCTAAGAGTCACTTATGGTTTTTGGTAATGGTCGATAAGATTATTTTTTCCTTTCTTTCTGTCTTTATCTCTATATCTCCAAGCATATCCTGGGTATCTCATTTCCTTAAAACCTTTTAAAAATTCGTCAAACTCTTTTGGGCTACTGAATGAAACTGTTCGTACGACGTCCCCGGTTTTTTCATCAAATAACTCAATTACTTTGTTTTTCTTTGTTCTAAATCTACTCATTTAGGCATATCCTTTATTGTGTGCTTTTGTATAATGTATATGTAGCTCCTTTTCACTTATAAAGGATTTTCCGTTTACCTTACATTTTGGCATATCCTATACATCTGCCTTGTTATTTCATAGTAATTCCTTCTTTAAAATCATATCCTTCGAATTAAATTGTTCAGAGTTTCAATCACTGATAACCTCCGATACAGCTTTCTTTATAAGGATAGTATTAATATCAAAATCGGTGATTATTGAAAGTTGATAAAAGACGAAGAAACATTTGTTCAACGATCTCATAATAAATATGCTCAAATGGCTAAAGATTTTCTTGAAGTGTGTCCAAAATGTGAAAGTATCAAGATTTCTATTAGAAAAAGAAAAACGCCAAAATATGTATGTAAAGACTGTGGCAACGAATTTGATGATCCGAAAGCTACGATTGCTCATAAAACGCCAAAACAAAAAGATGATTTTGGTAGACAATATTCTAATTCTGATGAATAAAGTATCATGTGTGTTTCAAAGAATCATTACCATGGTTTTAGGACTCATATTTTTTTTTGGATTCAAAATAATCAGAGAATGTTTACACTGTTTTTTGTTGACCGCATAAAAGATAAAGAGTTAATTAAAAGATAGAGAGTTAGCGAGAAAAGAGAAAATAAAACAATCATGATGGAACTATTTATCATTGTTTCAACTACTGAGAGAATATCATAAATAAAATGTGAATTCGTATACCAAGTAACTCCTGAGCAACTGTACGATATACAAAATAAGCTTGGAATAGCTACTGTGAATATTCTCCCGAAACGTTCGATAAAAAACATCGTAGTATTATTAATGCTTTCATGTAATATATCAAACCAACTAAAAATAAACAATAAGAGTGGTAAGGCGATGATGAATTTTATGAGATTCTGAACTGGGACATTCCCTTCTGTCAGGAAATTCACAAATTCAACATTTGATTCAGTAGTAACAAAAATCTCAGTCTCATTTAAAAAAAAATTATACGATAAAGTTAAATCTACAATAGCACATAATAACAAAGCCATATACATAATCAACGATATTTTTATCGTTCTTTTCTCCGTTTGTTTCCCTCCAAAATTGTACTAATCGGTATTCAGAGCTATTTAGATCCATCGAATTATTTTAATGTTAAGAACCGTCTCACCCCAACAATGAATACTACCCATATTTGGTAGCAGAAGAACAATAAACCAGATATGTAGCCCATCATATCGAAATCGAAATGGCATAAAAATGGGGTCAAAAAAATATGTTCCATTGTAAGGCTTATGTGATACTATTCCATAGAATCCTCCATCCGAACTAATATATTTTACTGTTCCCCGTCCCACAACAATAGGTTTTGCTTGACATCCAGTTATTGATATGAGAACAAGTAATAAGATCCCAACGAGCATCAATCGTTTCCGCATTCTTTTTCCTCGCTATCGTACTTTTGTAATGGATTTTTCCTTCAAATCTTTTTCACTGTGATTAGTATCCTGCGGCTTAGGAAAGAAGATCCACGACACCGATTATGAACCGCGGGGTGATCAACGTCCTTGTGGTATCGTTTTGGTACGTTAGTTTCTCTCCTGAAACATAATGGAGGAATTGGAACGGTTTGAACAGGATTATCCGTACATTGACTGCTTCGATGGTCCGATATCCTCCTAATCCTGTCATGTTCACATATCGGCCGAAGAGGAACGCTCTGGTAAGTATGTTTTCAATATCAAGCGGGTAGAAAAACAAACGTTCTGCGGGATTCATGACGAAACCTTTTACAGACGTCCGAAACACGAGATGCTGATTTGCATGGGCTAAATACACAAACGGAGCATCCTCATGGATGATCTCCTGGGCTTCCTTATATAACTCTGCCCGCTCCGATGAAGTATATGTCTCTAACGCGGCTGTGAATAATTCTTGAACCTCGGTGTTATTGTAAAAAGCGACATTCCCTGCAGTGCCAAGCGTGCATTGGTTCGCACCATATAACATGTTCATGAAGTTATCAGGGTCACCATTGTCTCCTGTCCATCCAAGCAAACACATCGGGTGTTCCCCCGCTTGGGTCTTTGCTAGATACGTTGACCAGTCGATTTGGAAGATTTCTACGTGGATATTCACGGCCTCCAGGTAGCTCTGGATCGCTTCACCGATCTTTGAAGGGTCGAACATATAGGGTCGGCTGACGGGCATCACCCAGAGGGTGGTGTTAAAGCCGTTTGGATACCCTGCTTCGGTGAGCAGCTCTTTAGCTTTGGCTGGATTATAGCAATAATCAACGATATCATCGTTATACCCTAACATGAACGGTGGCATACCGTTCTTCGCGACGATCGCTGTCCCTTTATACAGATTCTTTACGATGGATGTCTTATTGATCGCATAATTGACTGCCTGTCTGACGGATTTATTCGTGAATGGTTCGAAGTATCCTGGGGTTTTGATCCATGGTTCCTCAGGATCATGGATACCGTTGTGATTTGTGTCATTGTACCCATATCCATTATTCATCGCAAGATACCCGATATTCATCCATGGTTCTGCAAGAAATGTTAAATTCCTATCTGCTTTAATGACATCAACGCTTGCAGGATCTGGATACTCCATCCCTTGGATCGCGTTGGTTTGTAACGCATATAGTCGATCAGCAGGATCAGTGATGACCCTGAAAATCAAGGTATCAAGTTTTGGTGCTCCACGCCAATACCCCGTATTTGCTTCCAACGTAATTTCGTCGTCTTCTACCCATTCGACAAACTTAAACGGACCTGTTCCAACAGGATGTTTATAAGTATCCTCTTTCCATTTCTCTGCATTTGTAGGACTTACGATAGCACCAGTAAACATTGCCAAACTTGTCAGTATCGCTGCATTCGGTTGATTAAGCACGATTTTCACTTGGTAATCACTGATTTTTTCAACCCGGGTGATATCAGAAAACATATATCCCCAATACGCCCACTCCCCATATTGATGGTACGGATGACTCGTGTTGTACTGTCGTTCAAAAGAAAAAACAATAGCGCTTGCATTAAAATCAGTCCCATCATGGAATTTCACATCGTGTCTAAGGTCAAACGTAATGTTTTTTCCATCTGGGGAAATGGTCCATGAGGTTGCCAAACAAGGCTGAATCAGTGTACTTCCCGGTTGATATTCGACCAACCCTTCAAAGATATTATCGGTCCGTATGGTGGATTCAAGATCCGTGACGTCACCAGGGTCAAGTTCAGCAGCATCCCCTGCACAACCAAAGATCAGAGTCTTATGTTCCAATGTCTGAGAAATCTGTTCTTGGTGTCCCCCCTCTTGTCCAATGGAGGACAGAGCATGGTTCTCGATAGAGGGATACACAGAAATCGCAGTGAGAGGGAGAGCACTAGCTAGAAGTAAAAAACAGATAAACATACTGCTTATTACTCGTTTCATTTTTTTTNNTTTTTTTTCCTCCCCTGTAAAAACAGGTAAGAAAATAATAGCTACCTCGCTTATTTAAATGTTTGGAACTGTTAAGAATTACTAAACCAATAACCAGAGACAACAGATAACGTGATGTATTAACAAAATTTTTTTTCGTAACTGTTCATAAATCACTATTTAAACAAATGTTATTTTAAACAAATTTTCATAGAAAGGGATTTATAAAGAATTACTTCCTATGAAAATGAAGGAGGTAGAATGAGAGGTACCTTGAAACTTTATCTTTCACTTGTTGTAAACTGTATCATCGTTGTGAGCGGGATTATTGTTTTTTTATAAACCAAGTATCAAAGCAGATAAAATCAATGAAGAAACTTCTTCGACTAACACGTACGATGTTGAATGGACGGTGAAGAAAAATTCATTGCTGAGCATCTCGGATTTTGTCAGTAAAAAAACAGTGTGCAAAAAACAGTTTCCTTTGAGACGCCGAACCTGAAGGATATCACGTTTCGTCTTCGTTGGACCGATGAGACCACTGCTCTTTTTGGTTTGTACGGTCGTGATACGTTAACATTAACCATTATCACACCGGATGGGACCATCATCACGGAATCCGCACGATGTGCAAGAATCACAAAACAAGGACTCATCGAAATCACCATCCCCTTGAAGAATAACAAACCATCTTCCTTGCGTATAAAGTCTACTTGTCTCATCGGAGCAGGACAATAACTCCGTAATACCTCGTTTGATTATACATGGGTCAATGAGGAATTCACCATACAGGTATGAGACCATATCGGGGAATTTCGACTATTTAAAAGACTCAGGGATCGCTAGCGGTCAAAAAAGCTTTGTCACAAATTCTCTTTGAAAATCGATACTTCATCAGAAAAATAAAATTGATTGAGTAAACGGGATGGATTTGAATTCTTGGGTATAACCTCTGTCCTGATTATTCTTTATCGTATGAATCAAATGAAATAAGGAAAAAAAAACTATGAGTACCGTAACAAATGCCGCAGGAGGGGAAATGCATTTGGGAAAACTCGGAATAATCCCTCGAAGTACTTTAGAAAAGGTAGGTCCTGGCTCAATGGTGTTTTGAGATACACAGGAATTACCTCGAAATCCGTGGAATTATCATGGTTCTCCACTCGAAGGGAACCCTGGAACACCATATTTTTTTCATTAGGCGTAACGACTGATACCCGAACATTCAAAAACCCCTCCTCAGGGGTAAGATCTTCTCCCGATGCGGGAGTAAATGACCATGTTCCCCAGGTGATTGATGAGGCATTGATCTTCCAGTTCAGTGTTGAATTTGCCCCTCCAATATTTTGGAGCTGAAAACTTCCATTTACTGTTGCACCTGGTTCGATCTTGGTC
>DAYE01000037.1 GCA_002506745.1 Euryarchaeota archaeon UBA33 | reverse complement strand
TACCTCCAGATCCCGGAGCTCCGAGGATTCGAAAAATTCTCAGAAGGACGACGCGCGGAGGACATGCCACAGATCACCTCGCGTATCTGCGGTGTCTGCCCGGTTGCCCATCATATCGCTGCAACGAAAGCACTAGATGCAGCCTTCCATGTCGACCCACCCCTTGCAGCAAAGAAACTCCGTGAACTCTTGTACTGCGGCTACATCATCTATGACCATATCCTCCATTTCTATTTCCTGGGTGGTCCTGATTTCGTTGTTGGTCCAGAGGCACCCGCTGCGAAAAGAAACATCCTTGGTGTCATTGAAAAAGCAGGGGTCGATGTCGCAAGAGATGTCATAAAACACCGGGCGTACGGTCAGAAAATAACCGCGATCCTCGGTGGTAAAGCGACCCATCCGGTCTGCGGGCTGCCTGGAGGAGTCTCCAAGGGTCTTTCCAAAGATGAAGTCAAGGAAATCAAAGACATGGTCGCATCATGTAACACCTTTGCGAAATTCACCTTGAACCTGTTTGAGGATATCGTCTTGAAAAACAAAGCATATGTCGATTTGATCCGTTCTGATCCGTACACGCTCAAAACCTATAACATGGGTCTGGTCGACAAGCAAAACAAGATAAATTTTTATGATGGATTAATAAGGGTCACCGACCAAGAAGCAAACCAGCTTGAGAAATTCGATGTCAAGGACTATACGAAACATATCGCTGAGCGAGTCGAGGAATGGAGCTACATGAAATACCCGTACCTCAAGACCATCGGATGGCAAGGTCTTACAGATGGGAAGAACAGTGGAATCTATCGTGTTGGTCCCTTAGGCAGGCTGAACGCAGCTGATGGGATGGCTACCCCACAGGCGGAGAAGGAATACAAACGCCTGTTCGACACGCTTGGTGGAAAACCAGTGAACTCAACGCTTGCGTTCCATTGGGCGCGGCTCATCGAACTGCTGTACGCGACGGAGCGAGCCAAAGAACTCATTGAGGATACAGACATCACCTCAACCCATATTCGAAACCCTGTGGGAACCCCAGGGGAGGGGATTGGGGTCGTCGAAGCAGCACGAGGCACCCTGATTCATCATTATCACGTCGACAAGAATGGGTTGATTGAGAAGGCAAACATGATTGTCGCGACCACGAACAACGCGGGAGCGATCACCATGTCCGTGCGGGATGCAGCAAAAGGCGTCATTCACAAAGGGCAGGTCACGGAGGGGTTGTTAAACAAGGTGGAGATGGCTTTCCGTGCTTATGATCCCTGTTTCGGGTGTGCGACCCATACCCTTCCAGGGGGACTGCCGATGACGGTTAATATTTACGATCACGAACGGAAACTGTATCGAACATTTTCACAACCGTAGGAGTATAAGATGAAAACGATTGTGCTTGGTGTTGGTAATCCCATCCTGCAGGATGATGGCGTGGGACTGCACGTTATCGATGCGCTCCGACGTTACATCAACGATCCGATGGTGACATTAGAGACCGCATCGACCGGAGGGATGAACCTCCTGGACATGATCCGCGGGTATGAGAAGGTCATCCTCATCGATGCCGTGAAACAGAACGGAAGCGTTCCTGGTGAGGTGAAGCGGTTTTTATTGTCTGATTTTCACACGGTGCATTCCAGCAATCCCCATGATGTCTCCCTTTCGGAGGCATTGCAGATGGCAGAACGACTCGGGGAAAAACACCTGCCATCAACAATCGTCCTCATCGGTATCACCGTGAACAATACCTATGAGTTCGGGGAACAGCTCAGCAGCGAGGTTACCTCAGCTGTACCTACCGCGGTCAACCTGGTCCTTGAGGAGCTGAACAATACCTAGAGGAGAAGAACATGTCAAAAGAATTTGAACCAAACATCCTTGGATTCCTCTGCAACTGGTGCAGTTATGCAGGAGCAGATCTCGCAGGGACCAGTCGAATGAAGTATCCCTCCAACCTCAAATCAATCCGGGTCATGTGCTCAGGGCGGGTGGACCCAGCGTTTGTGCTGGAGGCGTTACGAAAAGGAGTCGATGGAGTTCTTATCGCAGGATGTCATCCCGGTGATTGCCATTATCAGTCTGGGAACTATAAGACGAACCGAAGGATTAAACTCCTCAAAAAATTATTAGAGGAACTTGGGATTGATCCGCAGCGGGTACGTTTCGAGTATGTCTCTGCTTCGGAAGGACAAAAGTTCGCAACTATTGTGACTGAATTTGTCGCAGAGATTAAAAAACTCGGACCAAATCCTATTGTGGCAGAAAAGAAATAAAATGAGAAAAGGAAGGTGAGGTACCTATGGCTGAAGAAAAGAAAGGATCTGTTGAAGAGGCCGCTGAGAAAACCGGGGAAGTCATCGGGAAAGGCGTGAAAAAAGGGTGGGGCGTGTTTAAAGCCTTTGGAAAAGGAGTGAAGGACGGTGTTTCAAAGGAGCAAAAAGAAGAAAAAAAAGAGTAACTAGCTCTCCATTCTCTTTTTTATATATATCTGAGAAGTATCAACTTGTTTGAAAAAAAAAATGATGGTTCGTTCTTATTCAAGAACGTGAATGTTTTTCTTGACACAGATATCTTTGAGTTCCTTCGGCCAGACCGTGACACTGACCTCGCCAAGGTGCGCTTTCTTCAACAAGTACATATAGGTTCGTGACTGCCCGATACCACCACCGATGCTTAAGGGTATTTTATTGTTCAGAATCGCCTGATGGTAGGGGAGTTGAAGGAAATCTGTTTGCCCGGATAACTCCAGTTGTTTCTTCAATGTCTCAGGGGTAACTCGGATTCCCATCGAGGAGAGCTCATGTCGTCGTTGAGTGACAGGGTTCCAGACGAGGATATCCCCGTTTAACCCATGGGTCTGTTTCCCGGTTTCTTTTGAAGTGTCTGTGATCCAGTCATCATAATCGGCAGCACGCATTTCATGGGGGTATCCGTCTTTCAACACGGAACCAATCCCAACGATGAAAATCGCGGGGTGATCCTGCAGGATAGTTGTCTCTCGCTGTTTCCGTGGTAGGTCAGGATACATATCTAGGATCTCTTCAGCATGGAAGAACTCAAGTTTGTTTGGAAGATTAGGAATCGTCTTAGATTCGAGTTGTGGAAATTCATCAAGTATGCGGGTCTCAGCTCCTTTGATAACCTTCCAGATTTTATTGACTGTTTCTTTCAGGTATGAAATCGTGCGCTGATCCTTTGTGATGACCTTCTCCCAGTCCCATTGATCAACATAGGAGCTGTGGTCATGGTCAAGGAAATAATCTTTACGGACCGCACGCATGTCGGTGTTCAGACCCTCACCGACGTTCATATTAAATTCTTTCAGCGCCATGCGTTTCCATTTTGTGGCTGCCTGTACGACTTGTGCTTGCATGCGAGGCTGAATACCTAGGCCGCAGGGAAACTCGACTGGTGTTCGGGAGCCATCTCGGTCAAGGTAATCGTTCACACCACTTTCCTTATCGACGATAAGAGGAACGGTCACCATCATGAGATTCAGTTCTTTTCCTAAGTGCTCCTCGATATAGTTCTTTGCTGAAAAAACTGCTTTCTGCGTTTCCTTTGGCGTCAGCAATGATTTATAGTTTTTGGGAAGGACTTTTTCGACTTCTTTATATGTACTAATACCTGGACCCGCAAGATCTGCTTTCTTATTTGCCGTCATAGCTATCAAACCTTCTTCCAGGCAAATCAGAAGAGATATTTAAACCTTTATCACAACAAGAAAAGGAGTGTACCTGAAAAATCACAAATAAATGGAAAGGATTTTACTGTGTTTTATTTTCTTCGTTTTCTATTGAAAGGACTGTTACCTTTACGACCAATCGTTTTCCTGCTAAGAGATGATTCATATCCAACGTCAATGTCTGATCATCCATCGCTTGTATCGTTCCGATAAACGATTTACCGGTTGGAACATCGATTTTTATCCGAGAACCGATCTCTAAGGTCACCTCGGTCTTAAATACTGATTTTGGTACTTTAATGACGAGGTCATCGATATGAGGACCAAATGCGTCTTCGGCTTCAAGGGTTATTACCTTTGTTTCTCCCTCGGTCATTTCATGTAATGCTTCTTCGATATTGGGGAAAAAATTTCCATCTCCGACTACCAGCTTCAGTGGGTTTTGTGCATCGTTCGTATAGCAGAGTTCACCGGATTCTGTTTTCGCTTCGCATAAAAGCTTGACTGTATCCCCTTCCTTAATATTCTTCATATTCTCTCATTCCGAACAGCTCATCCCGACAAACAAAAAAAACACACTACTCGAGGTATTGGTGCATCAATTTCATCCGTAGGGTTGGAAATCCTATCTCGTTATGGTTTTTAAACATTTGTTTTTTTATGTCGATTAATGTGGACATAAACCGGTGGGACATCCCCCCGCGTAATCTGTTGTTACCACGATTGGTTTTCCTGTCCCCAGATATAACACCTGCTCTGGTTTACTCCCATATCGGTACACAGTGATTCCTTTGCATTTTAACTTCCATGCGAGTAGATAGATATTTCTTACGTCTTTTTGTGTGGAATTCTTTGGGAGATTGACTGTTTTACTGACTGCGTTATCTACGTGTCGTTGGAACGCAGCTTGCATTTGAACATGGAATTCTGGTGTGATGTCAAGTGCAGTGACGAATATTTTTTTCAGGTCTGCGGGTAGTTTTACGCGTTTGATATTTCCGGTTTTTGATATCAGATGAACCAATTTCTCTGAATACAGATCACGACGTATCAGTTCTCGTTTGAAGATCTCGTTTATCTCAGGTAGTTGCTTTCCTTCCATCACTCGTCGTATGAATGCTAACGCAAACACAGGTTCGATGCTTGAAGAACACCCGGCGATGATGCTGATGGTCCCGGTGGGCGCGATGGTGATGCAGGTCGCATTCCGCATCGTGGGGTATTTTTTCTGCCAGGTGCTTTGGTCAAAATTCTTAAACGACCCTCGTTCTTTGCCGAGTTCTACAGATTTTTCTTGTGCTTCTTTTGCGATGAACTTGATAAGTCGGCCGCCAAGCTGCAACGCTTCCTTGCTCTCGTAGGGGATTTTCAGCAGGAATAACAGATCAGCAAATCCCATCACCCCTAGACCGATTTTCCGATTCGCTTTTGTTATATTCTCCGTTTCTTTTAATGGATAATTATTCGCATCAATGACATTATCCAGGAAATGGACTGCAAGTCGTGTCGTCTGCCTTAATTTTTCCCAATTCAATTTCTCGTTGGTTATCATTCGCGCAAGGTTAATGCTGCCGAGGTTGCATGATTCATAGGAGAGCAATGGGACTTCGCCACAGGGGTTTGTCGCTTCGATAAGACCCATGTCTCGGAGGGGATGTTTTCGATTTATTTCATCAAGGAACAACAATCCTGGGTCGCCGGTTGCCCAGGCGTTTCGTACGATCATTTCAAATAAATCTGCTGCATTGATTTTTTGGACGATCTTCCCGGTTTTGGGGCTTCGTAACAGCAATGGTCGATTGTTCAGGGCTTTTTTCATGAATGCATCGGTGACTGCAACTGAGATGTTAAAGTTCGAAAGTTTTTTGCCTGATTTTGCGGTTACAAATTCTGGGATGTCAGGATGGGCGCAATGAAGGATGCCGATATTGGCTCCACGGCGTTTTCCTCCTTGTTTTATCACATCTGTCGTGCTATCAAAGATGCGCATGAACGAAATGGGGCCACTGGCGACACCCTTGGTGCTTTTTACTATCGCTCCTTTTTCTCGGAGGTGACTAAAGCTAAACCCGGTTCCTCCACCGGATTGCTGGATGAGTGCCATGTTCTTCAGCGTAGTGAAAATCCCTTCTAAGCTATCCTCAATCGGTAAGACGAAACATGCGGATAATTGTCCAAGCTTTGTTCCCGCGTTCATCAGGGTCGGTGAGTTTGGTAAGAACTCCAAATTTCGCATCGCTGTAAAAAATTCTTCCTCTGCTTTTTTCGGGTCCTTCCCATAGAGTATTTCTTGTGCTGCGATGGTTGTCGCAACCCGGTGGAACAACTGTGTTGGTGTTTCGATGATCTTGCCGGTCTCATCTTTTAAAAGGTATCGTTCTTCGAGAACTTTAAGGGCATTGACATCAAGTTTCAGATCGTCATGTATCTTGAAATATCGTTTGATCTCTCGTGCGATCCCTCGTGATCGTCGATATAAGGAGTACGCTTTATACACGCGTTGTTCACGTTTTTCAAGTATTTCTTCTACGGTGTTTTGAATCTGTTCAATCGTGGGGATACCCTGGTAAAAAATGGGTTGTTTTGACTGAAGCGCCTCAACGATTTTTCTACTAAGAAATTCTGCTTTTTTTCTATTTTTTATACCGAGATAACTCATTGCTTTTTGAATAGCGGCCGTGATTTTTTCAGAATCGAAAGGAACAATCTCCCCTGTTCTTTTTCGAACATG
This sequence comes from Euryarchaeota archaeon UBA33, assembly GCA_002506745.1. Classification (GTDB taxonomy): domain Archaea; phylum Thermoplasmatota; class E2; order DHVEG-1; family DHVEG-1; genus SM1-50. The sequence goes on along the minus strand of DAYE01000037.1, from coordinate 51,024 downwards.
TGCAATCGTCATAGATTCTAATCGATGTTTCGTTATAAAAGCTTGATTACTCGCTTATTACAGCCCTATTTCAACACCCTTTTTTCATTTTTTACGATATTCAGAACAAGTTGTGTGTTTGTTTTTTCAACGTTCGCCATAGAAAGAACACCTTTGATAAATCCGTTTAAATCTCTTCGATCTTTGAAATGCGCAATGATTAATGAATCCCAATCACCAGTGATGTCATAGACTCCGCTGACATGTGTATCCTTCGATATTCTTTCTTGTACTTCGATGAGTTTTCCATGTGATATCTTCACATTTATGATTGCGGTTAAATCGTATCCTATTTTTTCTTGGTTTATTAAGGGAATGTACCTCTCAATTATTTTTTGGTCTTCCATTTTTTTTATCCTGTTAGATACGGTCGTTAATGATATGTTCAGTTCTCTTGCAATTTCTCGGTAGCTTTTCCTGGCGTTCTCGTTTAATTTTTCTAGGATTTTATCATCTAATTCATCCATAGCTATCTGAATGTGTAGTCAATTTAAATATTTTTGCACTCTTATTTTGTTAATTATTGAACAAAGTTAATTTTTTTAATAAAATAATGGTCAATTGAATGAATTTATCGTCAAAGAGTATATTAATCATTTTTTCCACTATAGTATATCATGAACGAAATCTGTGTAAAATGCCCAATTCCCAATCTCATTCATAGAAATTGCAATGAATGCAATTTAATAAAAATACGATATGATGTCAATGACTAAACAAAACAATAAAATAAATGGGATCTTTTTACCTATGAAGAGAGATGAAAGAAATAAAAAAATATTATTGTAAGATCTGCAAAAGGGAATTACTACCACGTGATTCTCCTAAGGAATCCTCTGACAAACCCAGGATTTCATTACATCATATTGATTATAACAAAAATATTGCAATACGAGTGTGCAAAGATTGCCATAATAAACTGCATACGACCATGAAGAAACATCAATACGGGTACAATAATATAATCAGAAGAGACGGCACCAAAAAAGGTCGTTTATCCCCGGGTCCGTACCCTAAAAAAATAATTGAATAAAGCGGTTCGTTTTTTTAAAAAAAATGATAATCTATATTTTTAGAATAATACACTATGAAGTTGAAGTGGATTACTATGGCGTTCAGATCTGAACGGGTGAAATATGGAAGAACATAAAAAATAGAAATTGTTATGACCCTGTAAAGAATAGGGTGTGTCTATGTTCCAGGAAATTAGTTTTTATCTTATTGGCGGTATTCCTTTCGTGGTGTATCTGGGGATCGTCGTTTTTATCTTGTTTTTTATCACAGGGCTGATTGCAATTCTCAGAAAGAAAGGAAAAACAAAGATTTCAGTTAAATGGCATTTTCGTCTTGCGTATCTCGCGATTTTTCTTGGTGCTTTACACTTCACCTTAGGCATATTTTCATATATATAAAAAGATATATTATATTACGAAAAAAGGAATAAATCATAATCAGTAAACCGTGTATGCATAAAAACAGGGCTCAATATGAAGACTCAGAAGAATAGCCAAAAACCAAAGCAGGTCCTCTTCATGACTCGTATCGTAACAATCCTTATATCTATAATCGTTTTCTGTACTATACCAGTCGCTGTTTTTGCAAACGCACCATCTGGTTTGACAGTATCATACGACTTAGGAACACAAGATCTACAAGTCACTATCACACACCCTGTAAACAACCCAACAACACATTATATCTATAAGGTGGAACTACAAAAAAATGGATTGCTATTTAATACATCGACATATACAAACCAGCCGGACTCAAATAGTTTTACATACACCTACCGATTCAATGCTACAACGGGGGATACCATCGATGTCACCGCATCATGCATACAAGGCGGATCAAAAACAACACACTATACAGTCTCGACAATCAATGGAGAGAAAAATACATCCACACCAGGTTTTGAGAGTATTGTAGCACTAAGTGCAATCATATTCATCGTAATCCTACTGCGGAGAAAGCAGACTTAAACCCGACTCTTCAGAGTCTCCAATCCTTTTTCTAGTGCATCTAATGCATGGTGTAACAAGAGCTCAGGACATCCATAGGATAATCGGATGTAACCTTCTAAATTGAAGTACGCCCCAGGGTTCAGCAGTATTTTTTGTGTATCAAACAGATATGTACAGAGCTCNNGGTTCAACCCACTCAAAGAACTCTGAATGCTGGTTCATCCATTTCTTAAGATAGTCAAAATTGGTTTTCGCTCTCTGCTGAAATCGCTTAATCAGTTCAAACCGAGCAGCATCAAAAATACGAGCGGTCATAATCTCCGACGTATATGATGCTGCACCGGTGGTATGTGCCTTCATCCTTTGACAGCAAGCTGCTACTTCCTCAGGTGCGATAATCCATCCTGAATGTAGTCCACCTAAACCATAGATCTTTGTCGCACTCGCAGTCACGATCACGTTTGGAATACCAAAGGATGATGATACTGGGGCAAATGATCCATCGAGAAAGATTTCATCGATCAGGACATAGATACCATGGTCCGCTGCGATCCGTGAAATTTCCTTAAGCGTCGTCTGGTTCGTCAGCACACCACTTGGATTATGCAGGTTCGTGAGTACCAAGAGCTTTGTTTTTTCCGTGATGATGTCTTCAAATATTTCTGTCTGAACACTAAACCGAGTTTCAAATGTTCTTGGCAAATTAATTCGTCGAGCACCAAGCATCTCAGGGGTCAACCACATCGGTTGATATCCTGGTTGCTCGATAATAAACTCATCTCCTTTGTTAAGAATGGTTGAAAACACTAGGAAGTTCGCCTCAGTAGCTCCTGTCGTCGTAACGATATTACTACCAGCGCAGTGATACATCGTAGAGAGGGTCTTCTTCAACGCATCGGCACCATATTGAGCGTTTGAACCTAACTCAAAACTCTCAGGAAAAGGTAAATCTGTAAGTGCTTTATATTCTTGAATCGTCAGACCATGGATATTACTAAAAGCCAGATTATGGGTGGCGTGTGGAGCGTTTTGCAGCAACCATTCAAACAAATCAATTCGAGGAGCCTGCATGGTAGGAACCATCAAACAAGACGTATATTACAGTATGGAGAAGCAAGAAAAAAAGGACACAAAAAAGATCATGTGTCTATGGCGGGGATTCGTTAAGTAAATCATAGAGATTCACATAATGAATCTGTGTTTTGAACGCCATCTGGTCGTGAGTCGCAAAACTAAACACCATATCACCTGTCGCTGGACAAGCGACCCATTGGTTCCATGCCTCGGCCATCCCAGTTCCTTTTCCGAGTCGTTCAATCAATCGTAAGAGAGGAAAATCCTCCGCCCGATACCCGTTTTGCAGCACTTCCATGGTGTTGTTCAGTGTTAAATTACCCCAAGTAACATTAATTTGTTTACTTACTGATTGATACAACTGATATACTGCAAAAAAAGGATTGCTTTTTTGAAAGAACAACAGTTTGAGAAACGCGATCAATCCTGATGGATTATAGGGTGTTCGTTGTTTCGCCGCGATTGTTGGTTCTAGGAACACATTGGTTCGCCGCACCACATGCTCAATAGCCCAGAAAGGTTGGATGCTTTCGACCGTGTCGTTATGAGTCCCGATGTAGGTGAGATTCGCGGTCTGCTCAAGGACAAAACCAACTGCCGGATCCGCCTGCGAGACAATGAAGTTGAACCCATGCGTCCGATTCGTATTCAGTATCTGAAGAGCCTCTTCCGCTGTTGTCGCCGTATCTAAGACTTCTTGTACACGGAAATGATAAGGGTTTCCCTCGAACGTCTGGTCTTTGCTCCAGCATATTTGAATACCAAGAGATACCCCCTGTGAATTCATACCACCACCAGTGTGAAATGAACCAGCAATCGCAGGGCAGAGGGATGCTGACCCATTGTCCGGATTTCTGACGATAAGGACAGTATTCTCATGGGCGTACTTTCCACTCACCGGGTCTTGAATGGTCGAGGGTAAATCAAAACTCCTTGCATGGTATAATTGTCCATCTACAGTGGCAGGTCCCCAGGCTGCAATCCCATAGCATCCATGATCAGAATATTCGACTGCCATGATCGATATGACGATGTCATTAAAGGAGACGTTCGCCCCATCTGCGATCCCCTGTATCTCTTGGATATACTCAGGGGGGACATAGGGTTTGGAGATGTTCCAATATGCAAGCAAATCACTCAAAGGAATATACTCCTGGGCGTAATGTAAAAAAGCACGGATATTCTGTTGAACTTTTTCTTGTAATAAGTACCCATGTTGGAATCCCATTTCATAATGTGATCCACTTACGTGCAGAATCGTGATATTGTCTCGTTCTTCGACCCAACCGCCATCTATGAGAAAAGCTTCTGATGGAGAGAGCGTCTTTTGTTGTTGAATAACGATACTAGCCTGTGCTAAAGGAAATACACAACAGAGGCAAATGCATATGACCCAGAGATTTTTCATACATAACTCCTCCATATCCACAATCAAAGCACCTCTTTATAAAAATACCTGTGTATTGCGATAGCCATCCATTAGGAGAATCATGCTGTTTTTGAGAGATATTGGCTAATCCGTTCAATTCCCTCGATAATCTGGTCATGCTTATAACACAGTGTACCATAGGAGAGACGAAGCCCGTGGTTCATACTTGGACCAAAACCAGTCCCCGGTATAAGCAGGACACCTGTCGCCTTCAACAATCGTTCGACAAATCCTCTTGGCTCCTTTTGTTGTGGTGTTGGACTGCAGGTATATAATCCGCCATCAGGGGTGAGCCGTTTCCAACCCAGGAGGGAATCCAACGAGGACATCATGACTGCAGCTGTCTCTTCGTAAAGTTTCCGAGTGTTATGAACGTACTGCTTCAAAGAACCATCAGACAAGGTTTGCTCTAAGAATCGAGCGGTGGTCATACTATGCAAACTATCAGGAGATAAAAGTACGGACTCGTTGATTTTTTCCAACCCCTTAATCACGGTGTCATGTGCTTCGACCCAACCGAGGCGTCGGCCGAGACTGGATAGCCATTTCGAGTTGGAATGTAGCGTAATCAATTGATCATGATCAACCGGGGACCATGAATAACAGCGTGGCATCTCTCCAAACCACAATGCCTTGTACGCATGATCCAAGATGAGGTAGCCGCCTGCATCAGTGATAATATCCAAAGCGCTACGCAAGAATTCTTTAGAAGGAATCTGACTCGTAGGATTATCAGGGACTGGGATGACCAAAACCCGTAAACCTTTCGCGCAGTACTGTTTCAGGATCTCTAACGACTTATTCGGGTTTGCAAGATACGTCCATGTCATTGGATCTAATGCAGGGATAAACAAGACTGGCGATCCAGGAAGGGCGCATTTCACGGCATTAAGGTAATTCGCATACGTCGGGTCAAGAAACCCAACGGGTTCACCAGGGTTGCATACCACACGTAGGACATCATGGAACAGCTGCGTTGATGAATGACCAAGCAGGATGTTTTTTGGTTCCAAGTTCTTTAGACCGTAGATGGTATCCTCGAATCGACAGATCTGCTCTCGGCATGACGAATCACCAATAATGGGACTATACCTCCCACATTGGTGAAATAATGTGGCATCGTTTATGATCGTCTGGTATGCATTTTTCAATTCTTCAGGTGCGGTATGGTTGCACCAGCCTCCACCAAATGATATGATTTCTTCAGGGTGTAATCCCATCTTACGAATCGCTTGGTTTTCCGCCATTTTCATAATCGTCTGAATAGGGGATAACCCATGGAGTTCCTTTTCGACAAGATTAGAAAGATGAAGCTTCGTTTTTTGCTTTCGAGAAGAGTCCATGTACTGCAAAAGAGAGATATCTTTCTTTAATATTTGCTTTTGAAAAAAGCATCATATAAAAAATCCTTCAGGTCGCCTAAGTGGTCATTAGATTAATATAACCTCATTATCTATCATAATAAAAAGAGAATGGTGGTCGAATATGAAAGGGAAAATCATCCTCATCACTGGTGGGACATCAGGGATCGGAAAAGAAACCGCACAAGGCTTAGCGATGCTTGGAGCAACCGTTGTGATCACCACACGAGATGCACAACGAGGAGAACAAACAAAACAGGAACTCATCCAAGCAACAAACAATACCAACATCGATGTGTTGTTTTGTGATCTCGCATCATTCGACTCGGTTCGGGACTGTTGCAGGGAGTTTCTCAAAAAATATCCCAAGTTACATGTTTTAATCAATAATGCAGGAATCGTGGATTATCATCGACGAGAATCAAAAGACGGGATTGAAAATATGTTTGCAGTCAATTATCTTGCTCCATTTCTGATGACCAATCTTCTGCTTGATATCTTGAAAAAAAGCGCACCAGCTAGAATCATTAATCTTACGTCAGGGTTACATTCTGGAACAATCCATTTCAATAATCTTGAATTCAAACATGGCTTTTCTGGGATGAAGGTGTACGGCCATTCGAAACTTGCGATCATCCTTTTCACAAGATTATTGGCAGAAAATCTCAAAGGAACAGGTGTGTCGGTGAATTGTGTCAACCCAGGGATGAGTGCGACAAACCTGAGCAGGGACGCAGGGTGGTTCTCCGCGAAATTTTTTAAACTCCTTGCAAAAGAACCATCAATTGGCGCACAAACCCCGATCTATCTTGCCTGCGCACCAGAGATTGAATCAATCACTGGGGAATATTTCGAAAAAGAATCAGTCAAAAAAACAAATACAGAAACCTATGACATGGATGTTGCAAAAAAATTATGGAATGTCAGCAAAAAATATGTTGGTTTATAACCTAAATCCTTACTCTACGCCCTTCATATCATCTTCCATGCGTTTATCAAGCTCTTTGTCAACCCCTTGCTCATGAGCGATTCTCTGTAATTCTGCGATAATATTCTCCCAGAGAACTTGCTGAGCAAGTGCGAAATCCCACAGGTCTAAACGTTTCGTACCATCGCCTTTTTTGAATTCTTCAATGAGTTCTTTTTTGTCTTCTTCATTCATAGATGATACCTTTATTCCTCGTCGGATACTTTCCCTTTGTGAGGGTTTGCTGCTTGAGCGATCATTGACATTTCTGTTAAGATTTCTTCCCAAAGTGCCTCTTGGTCAACGGCATAATACCACATATCTAATTTTTTATCGATATCTGCTTTTTTGAAATCTTCCAGAAATGCTTTTTCATCGTCTTCGTTCACAGGTATTCCCTACTAGCGGTACGGAAATAGCAATCTCCTATATATTTCTTTATCGTTTGGTTCACTTATCCCCAGGGGTTTCCTTTTGTTTTCCATGAAAATAGAATACCTGAGAACACAATGCGCTATCTCACTTTATTAAAACCAGTTCATGCACATTTATCAACAATAATTACAAGGAAAGAACAAGTTTGTGAAAATATTTAAATAAAGAGAGGATATATGACAATGGATTCATATGGGATGGGACAAAATGTTCAACTGCGAACGTTGCAGTAAAAGGCTCTGGACCACATATCGTAAACTGCCAGATGGGAAAGTGGTCTGTAATGAATGTTACACCTTCCATTTAATGCAACTTTTAGATAAAATAAATGACAACAAAGCGTATGATATTGTCTATAATTTTGTTGAGAAATATCAGGGGAAATATCCTGCTGATCTTGTAGAGGAGCTTGTCAAATTACTGGGGATAAAATATAAAATTACTATGGACGCGCTCAGCTTACGTGAAGTAATGCAAATCATATGGAATAAAATGGAACAAGACAACGGTCTAGTAAAACTCGCGAAACTCGAACGGGATTTAAAACGAGATGTCACTTCCCCCCATGATTTCTTCTGTGAAGTTTGCAATATCAAACTGCCGAAAACCGAATATGATTACTCTATGACAAACTTCGGAAAATCCCTCTGTATGCATCATCAGCGGGAAAAACGCGCATCACCCCATGCGTTGAAGCTCTATGAATCCTTACGAAAACGAGGGGTCTTCTGCGAGCTAGAATCTTATAACAGTTCAAAACATGTCGATATCGCTATACGGGACGCTCGTCTGTATATCGGAATCGATGGAGAACACCATAATCTAGATCCGGAACAGTTAGTCATAGATCTAATGAGCGATGAAGAATCCTACAAAGAAGGATATTCGACAAAACGATATTCACTCAAAGAAATCGATGAGAGTTTAGATGGCATTGCAGATACCTTAATAGAAGTAATCAAACAACGGTCAAAAAAATTCCAACAAGAAAAATTCTTCCCGCAAGAATCAGTCACCAAATTTTAAAAAAATAAGTGCGCTGCGGCAAACTCTTAGACCTGAATTGCCAACAAAGCGACCTTATTTTATTGAAATATAATCCCCCATTTTTAACGAGACACGGTTCCCTTAAGGTTCCCTGAGTACGACAAATTCTATAAGATGAAAAGAAAACTATTAATAGAGATAGAATACTGATCATATTAATAGGTGAATACAGAATGGAAAAAGCAACCTTTGGTGCAGGCTGTTTCTGGCATGTTGAAGAAGCATTTCAACATCTCAAAGGAGTCCTTTCGACAACGGTAGGGTACACAGGTGGTACACTGAAAAACCCGACGTACGAAGACGTATGCACAGATAAAACCGGACATGCAGAGGTCATCGAACTCACTTATGACCCGAAGAAAATTACTTATGAAGAACTCCTTAGGGTTTTTTGGGATATCCACAACCCAACAACAAAAAATCGACAAGGACCCGACGTCGGAACACAATACAGATCAGCCATCTTCTATCATTCACCAGAACAGAAAACGGTAGCGGAACTTTCAAAAAAGGATCTCGAACAATCAGGGAGATATAGCAAAAAAATCGTGACTGAAATCACAGAAGCAACGACGTTTTATCCAGCAGAGGAGTACCATCAACGCTATTTATCAAAACATGGATTAGCCGCCTGCCCTCGCTAAAATTTTTTTTTTATGAATGTTTTCTTTGAAGCACGTAAAGCTTATCTTTACGAAACCGATTCCTAATCAAAAAGGAAATCATATGACGTCACGAGGCAAAAAGAGACTCCTTCAAGCTGGAAACATCCTTGCGGTAATGATTACCATCATAGTAAACGCCCTAGCAGTGATTCTTCCGCTCAACGGCAAAACAACACAAGAGCTCTCTGATGCGTTACCGAATTTTTTCGTACCTGCGGGTCTCACTTTTTCCATCTGGGGCATCATTTATATCCTATGGATTGTCTTTGCTATGTACCAAGCACGGGATATGTTCAAAAAAGAAGAAATTGAAATGCCGTTCTTGTCACAAATCACTGGGTTATTTATCTTGAGTGGTATAGCAAACAGCGCCTGGATTTTCCTTTGGCACTACGAACATGTCGGCCTTTCAGTACTCGTGATGATCTTACTTCTCAGCTCTCTACTCGCAATTTATGTTCGTCTGAAGATTGGTAAATCAAACGTTACGATGAAAGAAAAACTCTGTGTTCATGTCCCATTCAGCGTCTATCTCGGTTGGATTACTGTTGCAACCATAGCAAATGTCACCGCGTTCCTCATCTCAATACAATGGGATGGTTTTGGGATTGACCAGTTAACCTGGACAATCCTCATTATCGCGATCGGAACTCTTCTTACCTACCTCATGCTTGCTCTCCGAAAAGATATTGCTTTTAGTCTTGTTGTCCTCTGGGCATTCTTTGGGATCTGGTTGAAACGCATGGCTCAGCCAAACACAATCACCGATATCAATGTCGCAACCACGGTAAGCATCGCCATCGTCCTTATCTTCGCTGGTCTTCTTGCAGTCATTGGTTATCAACTGATGAGAAAAAACAAACAAAAATCCATATAAAAAGCGTAAGAATATCGATCGTTTCAGTTGTATCTCAGCAGAATACCTTTTAATGTAACAGAGGATGTATCAGCGGATTCTATGATCAAGATAATCTCTTTTGACTTCGATGGTACTCTTGCGAAACATACCTTCGCAGATGCATTCTGGCTTGAAGGGGTACCAGCACTCTACGCAAAGCAACATCATATGGACATAGGAGCTGCAAAGAAATATCTCTTTGAGGAGTACGAAAAGATAGGAGATAACCGCATCGAATGGTACGACCCGGGGTACTGGTTCGACCGCTTCAACCTTCAAACAGACTGGAAAAAAATGCTTTTCGAATATCGAGACAACGTTGAGATCTATCCAGAAGTCCCATCTGTCCTGAAACGACTATCAAAAAACTACAGCCTCATCATCAGCTCGAATGCAAAGAAAGAATTCATCGACGTGCAACTCACACAAGCCAAATTACACAACTATTTCGAGAAGGTTTTTTCCTCAACCTCAGATTTCCATACCGTGAAAAAAGTCACGGATTTCTATGCGATGATCTGCAAAAAAATGAATATCTCCGCCCAAGAGATGATCCACGTCGGCGATCATAAAGAGTTTGACTTTCTTGTCCCACAGAAACTTGGGGTTACCTCGTACTACCTAGATAGAAAGAAAAACACAACAGGCCAGTATGTTGTCTTTGACTTAAAACAATTTTCTAAGAATATTCTCATCGCGAGTAACACAAGAGAAAAAACATTTTAAAATCTAATAATTTTTTAAGTTCTTTTAACAATGTGGTAAAAAAATTTATATACTGATCTGATATAATATTTCTTTAACAAATAAAAGGGAGAGGCAAAGAATACGAAAAAATTGTTATCATGTCTTATTATAGGCATCGTAGTCCTTGGAGGACTAGGCGCTGCTGTAACAGCGACAGACCCGAACCAGAAAAACACTCAAAGAAGTGGTATCAGCGAGTCACCGTACGACGATGAACTTGATCAATCCATGACTGATTACGACGGATCGTTACCATTAGGGAGAACGAATATTTTTGGTTACTACGCAAATCTCTCAATAGCACAGTCGTTCATCCCCCAGATGGAAATATTGACAAGAACCTTCTTTTTGATGGCAAGAAACGCATCTACCTCACATCCTTTCGTCTTAGCAGTACGCGATAACTTAACCAAAGAGGACCTATCGGTCGTTTCAATCGAACCAAGTGAATTTCCCATTGTCAACGGAACCCCGACAGAGGAACAATTAGTATGGATAGAATTCAACTTCGATGACATATGGGTCACCCCAGGACAAACGTATTACATCGTCGTCTACACCGCTAATGTCACCGACAACTACTACTGGATCTCTGGCAATGGAACAAATATCTATCCAAATGGGACTGTTTATCTTTCTACAAATGATGGCCAAAACTGGACAGAATTTCCTGGCGGAAATGCTGACGGTTGTTTCAAGACCTATGGTCTCCATGAAACATTCCTACAAATTACTATGAAAGGCGGTTTTGGACCCTCGTTTATTATTAAAAACATCGGGAATTACACCGCATGGGATGTTACATTGGATTCTACAATCTCTGGCGGATTCGTTTTCATTGGAAAACATTTAACAATCAATGTATCAGAACTACAACCAAACCAAGAAATAACCGTACGCCCAGGACTCGTTATAGGATTTGGAAAAGTTACAATCTCACTACAAGTATCTGCAGCAAATGTCAAAGAAATGTCTTCAGAAGCCAGTGCAACGCTCCTATTGTTTTTCCTCCTCGGCATTAAGTAAGACAGCATTTTTCTTTTTCTTTTTTAATCTTTTTTCATTTAATAAGAAAAGAAAAAAAATTAGGAGAAATACTAACCGATATATCGAATATCGTCTGGTTTTTCTTTGACCATCGTTTCCATTTCATTGAGCTGCTGAGCGATGTACTCTATCTCTTTTGCTTTTTCCTCAAGCCGCGACAGATCGATATCAACCTTCACTGCCTTGGTAAGCACCTTCAGCACCGCTTTCGCACTCTTCGGGTCAACAAGGTACCCAGGAGTCTCCCCCATAAAACAGGTGCCGACTAACCCACGGAGTTTGCCTAAGCCAAGCAGCAGACCACTTGCTCCAATGATGCCACCACCAGGTTCGTTTTTCTTAAAAATCGCCCCATACTTCTTCATGGTTTTAACAAGATTAACATCGGTGGTCGCAAAGAGCACCTTTGGTTCTTTGATCTCTCGACCAAGACCGTACCCGCCAAGCGTAAACATCTGTTTCACACCAAGATCCTGTACAATATCAAGGATGGATTCTGCAAGCTCATATTGTCCTTGCGATGAAAGACCTTGATAATCCCCGGTTAAAAGAACGATATCCTGTTGCCCTTTCTTCTTTGCCTTCCAATAATAAAACTCGTTGTTGACCAATTTTATGGTCCCATCAGGGTTAATGAACACCTGTGGAGGAAAATCCTTACTGTACAACTCAGCGAATTTTCTCGCTTTCAGGGTATCAATCAGATGTTCCACGGCAAGTTTTCCGACATTGCCTATCCCAGGTAATCCTTCAATGAAAATCGGATTCTTAAGCTTCGGTTTCTTTTCGATATACTTTATTTCTACTAGGTTCATTGTCTCAGTTCTTCCCCGTTTCTTTTTTTAACGCCCGGCGGTACTTCCCATAATGGTCCTGCGGTGAAAAACGAGCAGGTTTATTCGATACTGTTTTTCCTTTGCAGATACGACAAACCGGATGAATGGTGTACCGCTGACATTGGTTACAATACAGTATTTCAGACATTATTCTTCGACTTCACGTTGAAACTCGCATTCACCTTTCATTTTTTTCATATATGCTTCAGCGCGCTCAACCGCTTTTTTCATCTGTGATTCTGCAATCTTATAATCAGGAGCCTTAACCTTAACCATATAGCGAGGCGCACCAATGTATTTAATATCGATGGTAACATCGTCAAACTCGCTTTTTTCAGCAATGTTAAGAGCTTCCTTGATGTGGGTAATCCCATCAGGGAGAAAGGATGTCAGAAGGAGCATCCCTTTAATCTCAACAAATGGGACCGTGATGCTGCCCTTGGCGACCTCCTCGAATTTCTTCAGCCAATCCCCGGAAAAACTATCGTTTTTCAGGGTGTTTGCATCGTAGGCGCTTTCTTCAAATGCGGCATACATCGTCCCATATTTTTTCAAGAGAGCATCGCCGAATTCTTTGTAACATTGATCAACTGATTTCCCAAGCTCCTGTGCGACCATCTCAAAGAGTCTTGTTGCTTTCTGCGCATTCTTCCAATCCTGGATTTTCTCTCGGCGCTGATGATCATTGACTTTTTTTAGGGAAAGATCGATATGTTTCTTTGCTTCATCGACATGGACAACCTTGCAGACAACTTTTTGTTTTTCTCTGACAAAATTACGGATTCGTTTTACCCAACCGGTCGCTATTTCAGAAATATGGATGAACCCTTCTTTATTGGGGTATTCATCAAGTGACACAAATGCGCCAAAATTTTGGACTTTGGTTATCGTACCAACAACGAGTTCTGCTTCTTCAGGGTACTCCTTTTTTATCATGGAGAAAAACCTTATTCAATGGTTTCTAAAATGGTTCCTTTTATCCGAGCTTTTCCACCGTTTGGGGTCGCAAGTTTACTGCCGCAGATATGACATAAGACCGTTGTACTTGCCTTATCAAACAGGACTTGCTCGTTTTCACAATCATTACATCGTACTTTAATGAACCTGCTCTTTGGTTGATCCATAAGTTTATTCACCTTCTATTTCAAATTTTTTTGACCGGATACTTGGTGGCTGATGCATTTTTTTACAAACTGTACACGTAAACCGGGTTGCTATCCGTCTGCTGGTCTTCTCTCGTCCCTCTGGTTTTGGTCGAGGGAATCCTCCGTATCCGCTGGTGGCTCGCCTGAACCGTCGTTGTCCTCGTTTCAGCTCACTTGCTTTTCGTTTTTTCATCTTGTCAACTTCATGGAGCGTATGTTTTTTACAGTAAGGACAGTACCGTTTGATTTTCCTTGGTATCTTCATAGATATCACAGTTCGATTGTAACCGTAAGTAAGAAAGGTATATAAAAATGTAGGGTGCCTTATTCCACCTGTTTGACGACCTTTTTTTTCAGGAGTGGTTCTGTCATTTCGTTTGGCATTGAAAGCACGTCTTCTTTGCGTAACAAATAGGTTTTTCCATCGGTGCCGATAAACTCCGGGGTATCTTCTAAGACACGGACAATGGGATGTGTGTTTGTATCTATTTTCACGGGAGCAGTATTTGGTGATGCTGGTGGTGTCATAACAGGCTGGTCCGTTGGTTTTTCAAAGAGTTCTTTACGAGAGGCCATGATCTGTTCCACAAGAGAACGATATAATTTTTTTTCGATCTCAAGAAAGCTCGTCAGGTCAGGCGTGGCTCCACGCGCTGTTGCAAGCGCTGTCTGAACGATTTTCTTCTCGCGAAGCTCGTAGATGCTGTTGGCGATTTTTTTCGTGTTTTGGATTTCATCAGTAAAGAGTTTGATTTTTAGTGGATTTTTTTCGTTTGCTATGCTTCGTTCAAGGGTGTTCATATACGAAGAAAGGTCCTGGTAGAAACTCACATTGATTCTTGTAAGAGCAGAAGAAGCTTGCTCATCTTGCTGGACTCTCCGTAGTGTTTTATAACTAATATTTTCGTGTTCATCCATAAGGTATTCGTTCTATAAAATAAGAACCATGATTAAATAGTTTTAGTCGTACTGAGAAATTTCTATTATAATATTTTAAATATATAAAAATATAACAGGGATGGGAGATAGGTCCATACACACATTTGATTCACACATAGTCTAACATAATATATTTATAGGAAAACTATGTTATAAAATTGCAAAGGGACGGAAAGCAATAGATAGAAAAATAAATAATGAAATGGGGAGAAAAGTATGAGAACATCTCAAATCAATATTTTTTTCACCGCTGGTGTGGTCGCTCTTTTGCTATTGAGTGGTTGCGTGTCGGGAATCATAAGCACTTCTCAATCAACCATGATTGATAGCTCTCAACAAAAAAAAATTGGTTCATATGATGATGCTATTATCACCTGCTCTATAGGTGGGATCCCATATACCCAAACTATATCTTACGAATCAGGTACGTATTTGAAGGAGTTATTTTCTGATTTAGTTAAGGCTAATGCATATGATCCATGCTCTGCTGAAACACAACAGCTTCAACAGCAGATTCTGCTGTATGCTGAGCAACAAGATTTGTTACCGAAAGGGATGTCCGCAGACATGGTTTTGGACCAGCTTGAGAAACGAAGTCAGAGCTTTGCTTCTCTGAATATCGGTGGTGATCTCCCTATATATGCTGAAGGTACGGGTCGGGAGATGTTCTGTAACTTTGTGTCCACAGGTCAGGGTTCTGCGTTCCCGATTATCATTCTCCCACGATTTATCCCGATTATTATGAGTCCTATCCCCAGGTTGTTTGTCGGTTGGAAAACCCCATTAGGTGTAACGAGTTGTGGTGGTNNGGGTTCTGGGGTATCGGGTTCAGCATCTTTCTGCCACCGGTGATGGCGTATGGCATGTTTGGGTATGCATTGTTTGCGAAGGTATCCGCTGAAGAGATGGAATATTGGCCGCCGAATAACCCACCGGAGATCATGCAGACTGATCCAGCAGACGGACAGCAAATGGTGCCCATCACGACCACAGAATTACGCTTTGAGATCGATGATTTGGATAACGAACTGATGAGCTATAACGTGACCACAGAACCCGACATTGGGTCGGGGAGCGGTGGCTTGAAACCGAGTGGAATCTACTCTGTTCCAATTAGTGGTCTGGAAGATTTAACCACGTATTCGTGGCATGTTGAAGTCACTGATGGAAAAGACATTACCACAAAAACCTTGGCGTTTACGACAGAGGCAGTCGCACCAGTCATTTCCAATCCAGTGCCCGCCGATGGAGAAAAGGACGTCCCCATGGACCTCCCACAACTGAAGTTCACCCTGAAAGATTACCAAGGTGATACAATGGATTATACGGTCCAAACGTCACCGAACATCGGCTCTACACAAGGGACAGATGTTCATGATGGCACATATTCAGTTCCCATAATCGGAATGACGTATGGGGCGACCTATAGGTGGTATGTGAATGTGACGGATGGGGAACATTGGACACGGGGGATCTTCAGTTTTGAAACCGGGTATCCGTCTCAATTTGATCCGTTTGACTTTGGGTGGCAGTATCGAAAACAAATCACGATCGATCATACACAACTATCAAGTGATCAAGACAATTTTCCAGTACTAATCAGTTGTATCGATGTAGATTTAATGAAAGCACGTGCTGATGGCGGAGATATCCTCTTCATGAATGATCTGGGTGTCGCTTCGAAACTCTACCATGATCTCGACGAATTTAATCAATCAACAGGAACCCTTGTAACCTGGGTTAAAATCCCATTCTTATCATCAACATCGGATACTGTGATAGTAATGTATTATGGTAATCCAGATTCTCTCTACATGCCATACCCTGAGAAAGTCTGGACCGGATCCGAAGCAGTGTATCATCTCTGCAAGACACCAAACAAAATGATTCAGGATAGCACAGGAAATAATAATGACGGAATTTCCCATGGTAGTATGACGACATCAAATCTTATCGAAGGCAAAATTGGTTCCTGTTATTTATTAGACGGGAATGATGACTATATTTCTTTTACCGATTTTACCTCTACGATGAACGAAGGGACATGCTCCGCATGGATACAAACTACAGGGGATCAACCAATGGCGGTTTGGGGTGAAGGAGTAACTTCATCATCAAAACCATATATTTATCTAGGGAAACGGGACAACGGTAAACTGATGTACGCACGGGATGTTTATGGTACAAATTCAAACTTCCAAGGACAAAAAGAAGTTGGGATGAATGATGGCATCTGGCATTATATCGCCTGGAGCTCAACAGGATCTGAGAACCGCTTCTTTTTTGATGGAGACGAAGTAACTCTGAGCTGGCAGGATTGTCAAAATCCAAATGGAATATGGTTTGATGATCAAAATACTGATGCTTCAACGATTGGTTGTCTTATACAGGACGATACTGTTAATCTATGGAATGGACTACTTGATGAAATCAAAATTACTAGTACACCGTTAGACGCAACATGGATTGCTGCCGAATATGCGAATCAAAATAATCCTTCTGGTTTCGTGAGTTTTGGGCCAGAGGAACAAGGACCATAAACTCAGTTCAAGAGAGAATTTATTCCAATCCGATCGTACTTATCCGAAAACTCGCTTTTTTCCCCTCAGGTTGTGACCGGTGCTTGATGATGGTTGCCTCTCGTTGTCCGATCCCTTTTCGATCAAAACGAAGAATGGTTTTGGTCATATGCTCAGCGTCCCTGTTCGTAAACGGTTTTACCTCACCAGCTTTATCAGTGTACACTTGCTCGGTAATGATCACAAACAAATTCTTTTGCCGTGCTGCCACCTGCAGATTCGTAACCTGCCTGGTAAATGAACGAATCCCCCCTTCCCGATCATCCTCAAGATTCAGACGATAAAACATAGTGATGGTATCAACAACGATAAGACCTATCCCTTTCGTTGCAATCGCATCGCAAATCATCTGTTCTTGTGATTCGAACGATGTTGGGGTAAAAAACAGTATATCACGAAGAACCCTCTTATAGTCGCAGTCCATGCAAATCTGTCTTAATCTTTCGACAGAAACACCCTCGGTGTCAATATATGCGACCCGCTTACCGGAACGAATGCATTCTCGAGCTGCCTGAAGACAAAAATTGGTTTTCCCTGATCCTGCCTCACCATAGATCCGTGTTATAATTCCACTTTCAAGCCCGTCTCCGAGTAATTCATCCAACGGTTTACATCCAAGAGATAACAGCGTCATGACAGACACCATGAGGAAACAAGGCGATAATGAAACTTTGGGGACTTACCCTTGTAGTATTTCATCAAAAACATAGGTCTCCCATTCGCGTCTCCCAAGAGCTATCTCCAACTCCAGAGGAGTGATGATCGGTTTTTTATATTGGAGATAGTCATCAATGGCAATCCGTGGACATGCAGTTGAAACATAACAATCAAGATCGAATCCTTGGAGGGATACAGGCGAGAACTCATTCTGAGTAATCAGCACAGAAAGTTTCCCAGCGGCATCAAGCATCTGCTGTACTTCATAGGCAAGTTTTATACGTTGTTGACCACGTTTCAGCCCAACGAGTATTCCGAATCGTTGCGCACTCCGACTTGCGAGGATCGCACCATAGCGCTGTCGTAACATGTTGTTCTTCATGTCCTCGATTTCTTGCTTTTTCACGGTATTCGTATAAGGATCAGCGGCGATCACCGGTTTTTTTGTACTCATTAAAAGCCCAACCGGGTGGAATGTTCCACTCCCGATGAATAAAAAACAATCAACCTGTTCAGTGAGGTTCGCTCCAGCAGAAAAATTACAGCCGAGAATCTGACCTTTTGAATCGATGCGCTCATCGCCTTGGGCGACGAATGGCTCAAGACCGTGTTTTTGTAATATTTTTTCAACAGCCTCAAGAGTATGAAGGTGTTGTGCGGTGGTGACAAGACCTATTTTTTTTCCGATCAATGAGGGGATCGCTTTTTCAACAACCTTGGAAACGTCTAGCGTTGATTGTGCATTCACAAATATGGTTGGGATCCAAAAATTTTCGACATCCGCTATTGCGGTATGCCCGATATGGACAACACAGTCGACGTCCATGTTTTTTAGTTCGTAGTTCACCACATCACAGGCACCATAGCAGGGATCTGCTGACACAAGGATCGTAGCACCGGTTTCTTTTTTAATGAAATCTACCAACGGAAAAATACTGCGTTTTAGCCCTTCGGGGACTTGAATCGCGATTGTTTTGTAGTGTTTTTGCGTAATAATCTGAACCGCAGATTCTACATCGACGATATAGCCTGAGATCTCCATTAAATCACCTCTCGTATATAGGCAAGAAGCTGCTGATAGAAGCCCATCCGATACTCGAAGGACTCATCAGAGGTATCTATCGTAAGACACTTTTCATCAGCAGTAAATGGTTCATAGGTCGTTTTTTGTACCTGATAAACCTCCCAGCGGCCATCAGAAACAGATTTTTTCCTCATTCGATCTTCCAGCCGTTTCTTTACGACACCATCAGGGCAGATGCACTGTACAATAACCAATCTCACATGATGTTTCCCGGCGATATGAGATGCCATCTCCCTGTATTTTTTCTTCTGGAATGTCGCATCAAGGACAACGTTTTCGCCTTTTTTTAAGAACAGTGATGCACGCTGCATTACCTGTTCGTAGGTCTCATCAATTTTTTTTGGATCATAAAGACCTGTATTGTATTGATCATGGTGTTGTTCAAAACGATCGATACCTGCGGTCTCTTTTCGCACGATATCAGTGTTTATGAGCGTTGCATGATAATCGATCGCGATTTTGCGTGCTACTGTTGATTTCCCAGTTCCGGACAGGCCAGCGACAAGGAAAAGCAATGGCTTGTTCGTCTGCAAATCAAGGGAGAACAACCTTGTATAATACTCTGACAACTCAAAATATTTTTTCGCAGATTCTAAAAGACGCTTCTTTGTTGTAGGATCGATATGGGGATCATTAAGCTGAAACCCTTGGACTTTCCCTCGGACGAACGCTCGGTATGATTTGTAAAAATTTAATACTGAATAGACATCGAAATCCTTGCTTTTCTCCACATAGTTTTTGATGAAGTAGCTTGATAGGTACGGGTGATTTAAGTAATCGAGGTCCATCGCAAGAAATCCGATATCAGAGGCGACATCGCAGAATCGGAATCGGTCGTTAAACTCGATGCAGTCAAAAATATGGATCGTATCATCTGAGACCACGATATTTCCTGAGTGTAAATCCCCATGACAATCGTAGATCTTCCCTTCTTTCATCCGGCGTCCGAATACCTCTTTTTTCCGTTCGAAAAACTTAGTGACTTCATCCTTGATGTACCAAAATATCTCCTTTGGAACCGTGATGCCGATCATTGGTCTGGTTTGATCGAAATTCTCGTCAATGTTCTGTTTGACTGATGATACTTCACCATATTTGTGGATTTCTTCTGTTGGTTCTTGTGTGTTATAAAAGTCGATTAAAATCGCTATGAGATGGTCGATGGTTTCCTCACGTATTTTTCCCTGTTGAAGCATGTTTGTCATGATGCATTCCTGAGGGAATTCCTTCATTTTTAATGTATACTCAACGATGGTTCCATCTCCGTCAAGTGCAAGGGCGTTGTCTTTCTTCGTGATGGGGAGAACATCTAGGTACATCTCCGGGCAGAGTCTTTTATTGAGCCGCAGTTCCTCTTCGCAGTAGTATTTCCGTTTATCCAAGGTTGAGAAATCAAGGAATCCGAAGTTCACTGGTTTTTTTACCTTGTACGCGTAGGTTCCGGTGAGGGCAACATAGGATATATGGGTCTGAAGTAACTGAACTGTGGTCACATGAGGCCCATAAAACTTTGGATTTTTAAGATGGTCAAAAAGCATTCCCTGATTCATAATGAACAGAGTAGAACACTGCTTCTTAAAAGGTTTGTCTTTTATGAGACATAATCGGTACTCATAGAGTTTTTTTTCCACAAAAGTCCGGGTATCTCCACAGAGAACAAACATCTTCGGAGCATGGTTTTTATATACGGAACAAAAAAATAACAAATACGATTTGGACGCACAATGTGGCAACGACAGCCGGGATGAAGTACTTGTACATCCGGGTGGTATCGGTTTTCAGATAATCGCTGCTCAAGACATTACAGAGATGAATCGGTGAGATTAAATAGCCCAGGAACGAACTGATAAAAATAAGGCTAGTCAAACCGAGAAGAGTGATGCCGGTAAAAGAAAAAAATGGTGCAACAAGAGAATAGGAAAGGGGTGCTAAAGCTCCAAAATCACTCCCTGTGAGTGCCCCAAGGAGAAAAGGAATGAAGATGACAATGATCAGGGCAGGAAACGCAACACTACTCATCATCTGGGAAATAATGCTATCAACACCGGAAACCTTAAACATCTCCTGAAAAATGATAATCCCAAAGACAGCGAACGCAAGTTTTCCTGTAAGTGATTTCTTCAAAATACCTCTATATGTTTTCCAATTATTTTTAGTAAGGAAATACAAAAGAATAATGCTGACCGAGACACCAAGTAAAAAGCACCGTGTTTCGGGAAGACCGACATATTTTAAAGGGTAAAACAGAAGAGGCACGATAGGTGGGAGCAAATACACCAGGCCCTGAACATTTTTCGGTGCTGGCTCCCTCGTTCGAGGATGTAACCTGAGAAATCGTTCAAGGAAAAGAAAACCAATGATCACAAATGCGATAAATCCAATAAAGTTTGCAAGGATCAAAGTCCCCATCGGGATGCCAGAGAAATTTACGCTACAGATGATAATCATCGCCTGAGAAATCGGATAAATCGGGAACCATATATGGCGGAACCAGACGTTTAAAAAATTTTTTTGATCTTTATCCAAGTGATATTTTGTCCCTTCCGTATCAACCAAAGGTGCGGAAAATAGCGAGCCACCCGGATTAGGCATCAAACCGTATATTGCGGGAATAACAGCAAGGGTGCCTCCTTTTGAAAAAAACGATCGTAAGCTGGTGATTAGTTTTTCGATCGCACCTGTTTCTTGCATGCATTTCGCAAGAACATAAATCAAGGTCATCAGCAGGGCGAGTTCTATTGTACTCGTAATTATTTGATGTGTCTTAAAAGAATAGAAACTTGCCTCAATCATCGTCTTCGGAATATCTATAGGGGAGATAACCTCAAGAGAAAAAACACCGATTATAAATGATCCGAGTAACAAGGTCAATCCAAAACTGATCTTTTTTCGAATCAATAAAAGAATAACGATAAAAGCAATGATAACTCCGATAAGGTTCAGCATGGTGCACCAGAAATAAAGCTGGATTTAACTAGTTAACTCCGAAGCGATTTTTTTCGATTGTTCTAATGTTTTTTCCACATCGATGGTCAGGTATTCTTTTTCCAGCATGAGTGGTGTACCGTTTACGATGGTGGTACATACATCGGTTCCTCGTACAGCATAGACAAGGTGGGAGACGGGATCATGAAGCGGGGTGAGATGCGGTTTTTTTAGATCGATCATGATGAGGTCAGCTGCCTTTCCTTCCTCAAGAGAACCAAGAGTATTTTTCATGTCAAGGCAGGCGGCGCCACCAAGGGTTGCAAGATCAACAACCGTTTGGGCAGGAAGAACGGTTGGGTCCCAGCGGTGGTTCTTATGGACAAGAGCGCAGAACTTCATCGTCTCAAACATATCAAGGGTGTTGTTACTTGCGGCGCCATCGGTCCCAAGACCAACAGGGACATGTGCATCGAGAAGCTCAGGGACAGGCGTAAAACCACCGGTGGCGATTTTCATGTTACTTACAGGGCAATGAGATACTGACACGCCAGCGTTTTTCATATCTAAAATCTCATTTTTTGTGATCCATCCACAATGCGCAAGAATCGTATTTTTCTGCAACAAACCGTGTTTTTTTAATTGCTCTACAGGTCGTACGCCGTATTTTTTTTCTACGTCGTACACTTCATCTCGGGTTTCCGAGCAATGGGTATGTAAGGGAACATGGTATTTGGTGGCAACCTCAAGGGCGTTCTGGAGGGTCTCTGGTTTACAGGAATAGGTGCTATGCGGTGCTATCAGAGGGGAAATCAAGGCATTGTTCTTCCAGCGTCGTACAAACTGTTCACATTGCTGAATGAGTTCTTCTGCTTTGTACTCAGGGGTATCAAAATCGATGAGCGCAAAGCCAAGGAACCCACGCATCCCAACTCGTTCAGTGACTTTGGCGATCGCTTCCTCAAAAAAATACATATCAAGGTATGATGTCGTGCCTGACGAAATCATCTCTAGGAGACCTAACTCGGTGCCAATCTCAACAGCTTTTTTGTCAAGTTTTGCCTCAACATGCCATATCCGTTGAGCAAGCCAATCTCCCAGGAGCATATCATCCCCGTAGCCGCGAAACAATGTCATGGGAATATGCGTATGGGTATTGATCAAACCAGGTAACACGAGCCTGTTTGTTCCATCAATCTTATACTCAGCTTCCAGAGCGAGTGGTTTCTCCGAACACTCCACGATCACATGATCATCAATGTATAAATCGCCATGGATCTGCCGCCGAGAATCATTCTGGGTTAGAATCGTAGAATTTTTAATGAGAATGCTCATTGTCTTGCTCGTCGTCTATCAATGGTGTTGCTTTCTCCCAGCTATCATTAAAATATTTATTCAGTTTTTCAAGCATCTCCTTCTCAACAGTCCAAATCCCTAGTTCATCCTGTTTGATAGGACCTGAAAGAATCAACGCTCGATCATCACCCAGGATGAAGTTCCCTCTGATACCAGAATGTTGTTTTACTTCGATTCCTTTCAAGATCATCCCATTTTCATATTCATTGACCACAATCTTTGCGTTTTTCGGAAGATCAATATCCCCCATATTCTCCGCTATAATACGAGGGTTTGCTATCTCCTCGATACTCCACTTATGGGTCGGTCTTGTTGCAGGCTGAGTTTTATTAACGCGTCTCATCCCTATCTCGATAGCGACGCCTATGGTGATGACACCGATGATTAAACCTATAATAAACGCTACGACATCCATCTGCTATCCATCTCCTACAACCTGTAAAACAATATCGAGGATAAATAGATTTTCATTGGTTGAATAAAAATAACGGCGAAGGGAAGCTTTATGTCCCATAGTGGTATTCTGGACAAAAAATCGCAAGTGACGCTCCTATGGAGAAAACATTACAACAACAGATTAATAAATGGAAAAAAACACACAATGCAGTCATCCTTGCTCATAACTATCAAAATCCTGAAATCCAAGATATCGCGGATTTTGTGGGAGACTCGCTAGATTTATCGTTAAAGGCAACGAAAACAGACGCGAAAGTAATCGTTTTCTGTGGCGTTGATTTCATGGCAGAGGCTGCCAAGATCTTAAATCCTGAAAAGACCGTTATCCTCCCTGATAAAACAGCGAACTGCCCCATGGCAAATATGGTCGATGCAGAGAGTCTCGGTTGGCTGAAGAAAGAGCACACTGACGCAGAAGTCGTCGCCTACATTAACACGACAGCAGATGTAAAAGCACTGGCAGACATCTGTTGCACCTCAGCAAACGGTGTGAAGATTGTAAAAAGCATATCTGCAAAAAAAATCATTTTTGTCCCAGATCGTAACCTCGGGCTGTATATCCAACAACAGGTCCCAGAGAAAGAAATGATCCTCTGGCCAGGGGTCTGTCGCATACATCATGATATGAAAAAAGATGACATCTTAGATCTGAAGAAGAAACATCCTGATGCAGAATTTCTGGCTCATCCTGAATGCCAACCGGAAATCATCAAGTTGGCGGATTACGCTTTTTCCACCAATGGGATGGTCGACCATGTGAAGACATCGCCAAAAAAGGAATTCATCATCGGAACAGAAAAAGGGTTATGTTACCGACTGGAAAAGGAAAACCCAGGGAAAAAATTCTATCCGATCCTCTCAGCAGTGTGCCCTAATATGAAAAAAACCACCCTGGAAAAAGTATTAAAGAGTATGGAGACTTTAGAACCAAAAATCCATCTCTCAGATGAGATCATGCACAAAGCACGTGTCCCGTTACAACGTATGATGGAATTGAGGTAAGGTGAACGAAAATGAAACGCATTTTCCTTGATCATGCATCAACAACGAAAGTTGATGAAGAAGTAATCCAAGCAATGCTTCCCTATTTCTCAAAATTTTTTGGGAATCCATCATCGATTCATGCGTTCGGACGTGAAGCGCGAGAAGCAATTGACACTGCAAGAGCCCATGTCGGTGATATCATTGGCGCTCGTGACGATGAAATCATCTTTACCGCGGGGGGAACCGAGTCAGACAACCTTGCAATAAAAGGGATTGCCTATTTGAACAAAGAGAAACGAACAACGAAGGGACCTCATATCATCACATCGACGATTGAACATCCTGGTGTGCTTGAGGTCTGTCGGTATCTAGAAACACAAGGATTCCAGGTCAAATATCTCCCCGTGGACAACCAGGGTCTGATCGATTTGGAGACACTTCAGACTTCGATTTCAAAAAACACCTTCCTTCTTTCATTCATGTTTGCGAATAATGAGATTGGCACCATCGAGCCAATCGAGGAGATCGGTAAGATAGCCCAGGAGCTCGAGATTACATTTCATACTGATGCGGTCCAAGCGGTGACGAAGGTCCCGATTGATGTCAAAAAGCATCATATCGATATGCTAGCGTTATCTTCTCATAAGATTTATGGACCGAAAGGAATTGGAGCGCTCTACATTCGCAATGGGGTCCAGATTCAACCGATCATCCATGGAGGGGGACATGAAAAAGGGATGAGGAGCAGTACCCTTAACACCCCAGGTATCGTTGGTCTCGGAAAAGCCTGTGAGCTAGCAAAAAAGAGAATGACAACCGACAATAGCCGAATGAAAACATTGCGTGACAGTCTCATAAAGAATATTTCGCAGATCGAAGAAAGCTACCTCAATGGCCATCCTGAGAAACGATTGGTGAACAACGCGCATTTCCGCTTCACAGGAATCGAAGGAGAATCTCTCCTTCTCGGGTTAGACGAGGAGGGGATCGCGACATCGACCGGTTCTGCGTGCTCGTCTCAGAAACTTCAGGCATCTCATGTGCTGCTTGCGATAGGTTTAGACCCGGTGCAAGCTCACGGATCACTGCGGATCTCGCTTGGTCGAGAGAACACAAAAGAAGAAATAACGTTTGTCTCAAAGGTTCTTCCTCAGATCGTCGAGAGACTCCGTACTATGTCACCACTGTGGAATAGATAAGTTATGACAAAAAAAGCTGTGTGTCTGATCTCAGGCGGTCTTGATTCTGCAGTAACTGCTTTTATCACAAAAAAACAAGGGTACGATATCTATGCACTATCGTTTCGCTATGGTCAACGACATGCAAAAGAACTATCATGCGCAAAAAAAATAAGCAAAGCGGTGGGTGCAAAAAACCACATCGTTCTCTCCATTGATCTTCGGAAATTTGGTGGATCTTCCCTTCTGTCCTCATCCCCTGATGAGATCACAAATCATAAGGAAAAGGACATCGGGAAACGCATCCCATCAACCTATGTTCCCGCACGGAATACGATTTTCCTATCCTATGCCTTAGCATATGCGGAAACCATCGATGCTGATGCGATCTTTATCGGAGTCAATGCCGTCGATTACTCAGCATACCCTGATTGCAGACCAAGATACATAGAAATGTTTCAGCGACTCGCACGTATCGCGACACGACGGGGAATTGAAGGAAAAACCATTCGTATCAAGGCTCCGCTTCTACATCTGACAAAAGCTGAAATAGTGAAGAAAGGAATACGGTTGAACGTCCCTTTTTCGAAAACATGGTCATGTTACAGGGGAGAAAAGGAAGCATGCGGGCGATGTGACTCCTGTCTGTTACGTTTGAAAGGGTTCCACGAAGCAAACATGAAAGACCCTCTTCGCTATGCCATCAGATGAAACCCAGTGGATATCGCTCCTTGTTACATAACTAAAGTATTTTTAAGGAAAATTTATTAATACGGGACAACACTTTTCAAGCCTGATGGTGCGAGAGAGAAAAACACGTGTTAAAGATATTGAGAAGTTACACGAGTTAATCGATAGCGCCTCGTTACCAAAACACAGAACAGTTTCTTCATATGATGCTGAAAAACTAGATTCTTTACGAAAACGATTATCCGATGATTCCTTAAAAGATTTAAAACAAACTGGTTCCTCTCATGACATGCTTACGACATCTGGGGGATTACAACCCCAAGTTGTTGTCCATAAACAAGAGGAACCTCAGAAGAAAAACGAAAAAGTAATTCAAATAGACCTTGGACCAAAGTCTATAAAAAAAGAAAAAGAGCACCCGATGGTGGATTTTTTACCGGTCAAGGAAGACCCCTTCGCCAGAGAACCACTCTTTGAAATTGAAAAGGCATCTGTTCCGAAGAAGGTATCAAGAGAAGTAAGACCAAAAACATTATTGAAGAAAACACAGGTTCCAAAAGAATTCGTACCAGTGATTTCCGATCAGAAAGAAAAAGAGGAGGCTCTTCCTGAGTTTCAGCCAGTATCAAAGGAACCTATCATCATAGAACCTTCAGTGAGGAGACAAGGGACGCTGACAAAAGAGGTAGCTCAAAAAGCTGAACCGATGAAGGAGGGAAAAAAAGGTTTTTTATCGTTTCTACACGCACAAAAAAACGAAATACCTTCTTTTGAGCCTGTTGAATTTCAAGCGATGGCAACAGAGAAAAAGGAGCCGATGCGATTTGAGATGCAAAAAAAAGTACCTGAGGATCGCAAACAAAAAAAGATCGAAGAGAAAATAGCAAAAAAAGATGGAAAAGAAAAAGAAAAGGAAGCAAAACATCTTTCAAAAGAAAAGGAAAAGAAACTAAAAATAGAGACCGTAGAGACCCAACAAAAACAACAGGAAGAACAAAGAAAAAAAGATGTAGAGC
This sequence comes from Euryarchaeota archaeon UBA33, assembly GCA_002506745.1. GTDB lineage: Archaea > Thermoplasmatota > E2 > DHVEG-1 > DHVEG-1 > SM1-50. Next base: position 23,506 of record DAYE01000037.1, on the reverse strand, counting down.
TGAAACAAGCGTTTGCTCAAGCAGAAGAAAAAGAACGACAAGAACAACGTCTTCAAAAAGAACAAGAAAAAAAATCACGATCGGAGATTATTGAGCGACAAAAAAAGGAAAAAGAGGACCGAAAACAAAAAAAGATTGATGAGAAAAAAGCAAAACAGGAAGCTAAAGAAAAAGAACTGGGAGATCAACGTCTTCAAAAAGAACAAGAAAACAAATCACGATTAGAACTCATACAGAGACAAAAAAAGGAAAAAGAGGACCGTAAACAAAAAAAGATTGATGAGAAAAAAGCAAGACTCGAGATAACGGAAAAAAAACAGGAAGCGAAACGACTCGCAAAAGAGCACGACCGGAAACTGAAATTAGAATGGATAGAGTTCCAACATAAACAACAGCAAAATCAGAAAAGGAAGGATTTTGAACAGAAAAAAGCTGCGGTCGAATCAAAGGAAAAAGAACAGGAGGGACAACGTCTTTTAAAAGAGCGGGAAGCGAAACTAAGACTCGAACAAGTGGAGGTCTTGAAAAAAGAAAAAGAGCAACGTATACAAAAAAAGATTAAAGAGAAAAAAACAAAACAGGAAGCAAAAATAAAAGAAAGAGAAGCAAAACGACTCGCAAAAGAAAAGGAAAAGAAACTAAAAATTAAGACATTACAGACCCAACAAAAACAACTGCAAGAACAAAAACAAAAAGAAATCAAAAAGAAACAAGCTNNCAGAACAACGTCTTTTAAAGGAAATGGAAGAGAAATCACAATCAGAGCTCTTAGAGCGACAAAAAAAGCAAACAGAAAAACAGAAGACCAGTAAGGTAAAAAAAGAAAAGAAGACGCCTCTGGCGACCTCATCAGATAAGAAAAAGCAAAGTAACAGCCAAGGTGAGATTTCTGCAGTGGCAGCGGTGAAACCGAAAAAAATTCCTATGGGAATATTTGGGGCAAAAAAAGAAGAACAAACAAATATCTCCTCCTGGAAATCATATGACGAGATAACAAAAAAAGAACTTGATAGTCACTCTTCTGTTGTCACAAGGGAACCAGCAAAAACAGATACGCAAAAACAAATTGCAAAGGAAAAGAAACGTGAACAGAAACGTCTTGAAAAGGAACAGAAGGAAAAATCACTGCAGGAACGTTTGGAATCAAAAAAGAAAGAAAAAGAGCAGATAATAAAAAAGAAGTTAGAGCAGAAATTAGAGGAAAAACAACGTAAAAATCTTTTTAAATCGAACAAGGAAAACAACCAAATATGGAAACAGAAAACATCAGATGATACACTCCCAAAAAAACAAGCGAAAGAAAAGGAACGCGAGGCACTGAGACTTCTAAAGGAAGAACAGAAAAGAAAAGATCATAACCTTGCGTTACGAGAAATCGAACTCAAAGAAAAGGAAAAGAAAGAACAAAAACTTAAGCAAATGGATGCAAAAAAAGAAAGAGAACATATCAGTCGACTTTCTTTCGGAAAAACAAAAGACACCGGACTAATAGACGAACGTAAACAGGCAGAACAACAGAAACAAACGATGTCTTTGGTACGAATCGCAGCGGAAGAAAAAGAACTTCGTAAAACAAAGACTTTCGAACGAAAGATGCAAAAAGAACAAAGAAAAAGAGAAAAGGAAGAGCAGAAATATAAGATAAAAGAAGAGGAGAAAGCGAAGAAAAAACTGGATATTCATATGAAAGAAGAGATCATGAAGGAAAAAATGTCTAACCCGCTAATAGAGAGGAGTGATCCATTCGTCGCATTTGATAGTATTGATCAGGAGACCGCAGGCATTCTGAGTAATTCTGGTTATACCACCTTGGAGAAGTTACGTCAAGCAACCGTGAAGGACCTTATGAAAACTGGATTAAAGAAAAAAAACGCTCAGAGGATAATTGCTGAATGTACAGAATTTGTAGAATGGCAAGTTTTTGATTCAATCGACCAATTTTAAAAAAATATTGTTTTTACAAATCAAACGTGAACAGTTCTTTCTTGAAAGGAGAAAAGTGCCATTTAAAATCTTATTCGTTTTTTAAACTATTTTTTTGCGTTTCTTCAAATACTCATAAACATCAAGAATGATTGGTATGGATACAAGGACCGCAATCACAATACCAAGACAGATCAAACTATCCTGATGGACGTTCCCAATTGTATTCTTCCCATGAAGAATATCCTCAAAAAACAAATTAATGGCTCCAAGCCAGGGGATCTCAAGTCGAGCCTTTCCAGATATCCAATCCAATTGGATAGGCTCAGGGCAAATATCAGTTATTTGATCAATTATCTCATTATTATCTCCTTTCGTAAGAAAACCGGAATGAGTCCATCCTGGATCACGATTGTACAACCCTAAATGAGCTATGGTTAGACTTGTTGTGTTGTAGATACCATAATCAGCAATCGTATAGGTTGTAACTCCATTCGTGTGATATACATCAACCCAGCACATCGACCGATGAATAATCTGCGACACATCTGTACGCCCGAGAGGCTTATAGATAATGACGTCCCCGTAGTCACCATAGGTTTTCCAGCCATTCTCCGCTTCTGCACCGGTAATCGTACCACCATGAGGGATGATGTCACTTCTCTTTGCTACTTTCTGGACAAGAACCATATCACCAGCATCAATTGTCCCTAATCGACCAAATGGTGAATTGGGATGTTCCATGCTTCCAGATTCTATCGCAACCATTGGAGCGGCGAACCACTGACCGGTGTATCCCCATAAAAGCATTAAAATAACAAAAACAGCAAGGAGTGCAACGACGACATCGCGTATGATCGAAATTTTATTGTCCTCGCTTTTCCAAAATTTCATAAACATTTCTTTGAGATTCATGCACTCACACAATCAAAGATTTTTTTTCTGTGATAGAGAGTTTTTCGTTGCTGTTCCACAGATAGGACAGATTTTTTTTATTTCGTTGAATTGTTTTCCGCACCCTGGACAACGAGAGACCCATTTAAACTTTTTTGTTATTTCTTTCTGCAAGAACCCTTGATACTTGATATTCAATGTTGATGCGACATTCTGAATTGAATAATCATCGCTTAGGATTGTTGCTTCCTGATCAGGGTTTTTGTTGATATCAAGAGCTAACGCCACGATTTCGATATCTGCGATTGAAAGTCGACGATCATCACCAGTCTGCTGGGCTGTTTGTTTCACTGCATTTATTGCTTCTTTCGATGGTATCTGAATCGTCAACCCTGTTTCTTTGAGTAATTCAAATGTACGAAAATCTCGGCCACCTGGATTAAATTCGTCAGAAACACCAGGTGTTGTGACGATCTTTGCATCGGTAATCATAATTGGTTTTCCAGAGAGTATCGCTGAGGTATCAATGATAAAAACTTTTTTTTTCATGGGAGATCCTTTGACGGATTAGATTTTTTTAAGTTTTGTGTAGATGTCCGCGAGTGCAACTATTTCTTGCGTACCTGTTTTCATATCTCTGAGTGTCACTGTTTTGTTCTCTAGTTCTTTCGGTCCTACGATAATGACCTTCTCAGCATGTTTTGCGTCCGCATATTTCAAGGATTTTCCCATACCTCGTCGAAGTTGATCAAAATCAGCTGAAATTCCATGGCCTCGTAATTCTTGAACAATCTGAATAGCTGTCGTATTCATAGTTTCATTGACAGGGATGACGAACACATCGAGTTTCAGGGCAGGAAAGAGGAACATTTCTTCTTCAAGAGCAAGGATGGTTCTGTCAAAACCAATAGCAAAACCTGATGTTGGAACTTCGGTGCCACCGAACAAGGGGATCAAATCGTAAGAGCCTCCTCCGCAGAGTTGTTTTTCTGCTCCAAGGACCGGTGCATCAATTTCAAAGACTAATCCTTTATAGTAGTCAAGACCTCGGACGATACTTAATTTTATTTCATATTCATTGATATGAAATGCGTTTTTTAAGAGATTAAGGATTGTCTCCATGGTGGTAAGTTCAGTTTTGGCATCGGTATCTTCGGAGATAAATGAACGGATTTTAGTGATATCCGATGTTTGAAGAACTTCAAGGAAAGTGTCTATCATCTCTTCGGAAACGTTACAGTCTCGTAGAGCGATTTTTAAATCATCAAATTGGGATTTATCAATCAGTGGTAAGAGTATTTTTTGATCATCTTTAAGGAGACGTAATTTTTTGAAAATAGCGCTGATTATGGTAAGGTTCCCAATGTTCAGTCGTATATTTTTTAATCCTGTATTTTTCAGTAGGGTATAAGCAAGTGCGAGTAGTTCTGCGGTTGCCTCACAGGTACCTGTTCCGATGACTTCACAGCCTGCTTGTTGAAACTCTCGGTATCTCCCTTTCTGTGGTCGATCGTATCGGTAGCAATTCCCAAAATAGAATAGCTTGAGTGGTTTTGGTTCCATCTGTAATCGTTCCACGTAGCAACGGATAACGGGAGCGGTCAGCTCTGGTCGTAATGCTAATGCTCGTCCTCCTTTATCGGTAAACGTATAGAGTTCATTGATGATGGATTCCCCGGATTTCGCGGTGAAAAGTTCTAAGTTCTCGAAAGTCGGTGTCTGGATTTCACCGTATCCAAATGAGGTAAATGTTGTAGCCATGTTTTGTTCCAGATAGCGTCGTTTCTGCATTTCATCTGGAGTAAAATCTCTGGTTCCTCGTGGTACCTGAAACATATGCAGTCGTATAGTAGGAATTCTTTAATTAGGTTTCTCTTAAAAAAATGAGGGAAATATAATCTTATCGATAACCTTAAATTGAACGTGCGAAATCTCCTATCTGAATGCTTTTATTCTCTGAAAAATTGAAATAAAGAGACAAAAACTTCTTTTAGCAGTATCTGTTACACCTCTTGAATTTCTTCCTCAAAGAGGTTGACTTATATGGAAATAAACATGTATGTGAATCAATACAAACATGCTCGATACGCGTTTTTCAAATGGCGCTACCAACTTGAACTCTATAACAAAGTAATCCTTGCAGTAAGTTTTGCTTGTTTAACAGCATTGTTGGCTCAAGTGAGGTTTTATCTTCCAGGGTCACCTGTTCCGCTGACAGGACAAACGTTTGCTGTTGTTCTGAGCGCAGTGGTGCTTGGTAAATGGTGGGGTGGAATAAGTCAGAGTATTTACCTTGGCGTGGGTGTAGCTGGTGTCCCGTGGTTTGCTGGGATGAATGGAGGATTTGCCTATCTTGCTGGCCCGACTGGTGGATACCTTATTGGTTTTGTTCTTGCCGCCTTCTTCCTTGGATACTGTGTTGATACCTATGTTCGGTCACGAAAATATTGGACAATGTTCGCATTAATGTTCTTTGCGAATTTTGGGATTGTCTTTGGTCTTGGATTGGTACAACTTTATGGTTGGCTTTCATTTACCGGTGCGTCTGTTGATCTGTGGGGCGTACTCCTCATGGGTTTGATACCGTTTATCATCGGTGATACAATTAAGATAGCTGTTGCTGCTGGGATAGCCAGTGGTGTCACACCGAAACAAGCATTTGGAAAAGAAGTAGATGCGGTCTAACCACCAAGGTAGGACCATTCTTTTTTTTTATTTTACTTTTGAAAGAGTGATCGTCCGATTATTCAGGACGACCCATTTGAGTTTATCACCATCTTTTAGCTTGAGCAGGTCGGCTACCTCAGAAGGAACAGTGATTCGTCTGCGTGAGCCACGGATGGTTATCGCGGTTTCTTTGATGCATTTCACTTGATCGAGTTCTATTTTCATCGNNAACTCAGCAGCTATTCCTTGTTCTATGACCTTGCCGAAATAAAGGAAGATGACGTAGTCTGCGACCCGTTTTGCCTGACGGAGGGTATGGGTCACAAGGATAACCGTGAAGTCTTTCTTTAATTTTAACAGGAGTTTTTCAATTTGCTGAGCTGCGATTGGATCAAGGGCTGAGGTTGGTTCATCACATAAAATAACCTCGGGTTGTACCGCGATGGCTCGGGCTAAGCATAATCGTTGTTGCTGTCCGACCGATAATCGTGAGGCAGGATCATTCAACCGGTCTTTGACTTCACTCCAGAGACCGACTTCCTGTAAACAATTTTGTACTGCCTCTGCTAGTTCCTTTGCATTTTTATCATGATGGATGCGTAATCCATAGGCGACATTTTCAAAAATCGACATGGGTAACGGGTAGGGTTTCTGGGAGATCAAACCCATTTTTTTCCTGATATCTGGAACATTCAACCCGCTTGACATGATATTAATCCCATCGACAATAATCTCACCATGTATTTTTACATCGTCTTGAATTTCCAGTAATCTGTTAAATGATTTCAGCAAGGTGGTTTTTCCGCACCCGGATGGACCGATAATAGCTGTGAGTTGCTTGGCCGGTATCTGAATGTCGATACTCTTTAACACAGGATTACTATGAATGGTGACATTCAAAGCCTTGGTCTCTATCTGATTAATATTGGATTTATTCATTCACGATTCCTCTTTTTATTATTTTATGATATGTTTGGATGATTTTTTTGTTAGATATCTTGTTATGATACTAATCAATAACACGATCATTAGCAAAATGAAGGCGACTGCATATGCCTTATTTTGGACGACCTGGTCTGGCATACTGACGAGATTGAGGATCATTGTTGGTAAGGCTGCTGTTTGATCGGATATGGATGTCGGGAAATAATTTGAGTCGCCCACGGTGAGTAATATCGATGCAGCATCCCCGATTCCTCGCCCAAACCCAAGTAAAACGCCAGCAATTATCCCTGGCATCGCTTGTTTTCGTACCACCTTTACTGCGGTCTCAAATTTTGTAGATCCTAAGGAATAGGCACTTTCCTTTAATCCGATTGGAATCATCTTTATGGATTCATCGATGCTTCGAGTGATGATTGGGATTTCAAGTAATGTCAGTGCGATAATCCCAAAGAGAAGAGATCCCCCAGTCATTCCAATCGCGATCATGATGGTTAAACAAAACACACCATACACGACTGAAGGGACTCCCCAGAGGATATCAAGACATATGCGAATAAAATTTGCTATCCTGGGGTTCATAAAATCTTTTTGCAGATATAAGGCAATTGCCATACCTATCAAAAAAGCTAGTCCGGTGGCAGGCAACGCCAGAAGCAATGATCCAACGATAGCATTGAGAAATCCACCACCTGCTCCAAGGTAAAAACCTCCTTCAGAGGTCTGAGTGAGTATTTCAATAGAGAGAGATGGGACTCCATTCAGCACAATAACGGTCACAATAAGTATTAAACTCCCCATTACGATGAACACGGAGGCTAGCATTAACCCAAGAAATATTTTCTCTTCGATGTTCCGTCTATTCAATACTTCCACCTCTTACTTGCTCTTCGGAGGACAAGAAAACCTAATAAATTGAAAATTAACACGACGACAAAAAGTAGGAAAGCGACAAAGATGAGCGCTGAGGCAAGAATTGGTATGGAACTTACCTCAGTATAGTTCGATGCGATGAGTGAGGCGAGTGTCTGACCAGGCCCAAAGAGAGATTTTGGGATGAGTTCTTGGTTTCCGATCACCATGCTGACCGCGATTGTCTCACCAAATGCTCTGCCAAATCCGAGGAATATCGCAGCAAGCACCCCTGGGCCAGAGGCACGAAAGATGACTTTTTTTATCGTTTCCCATTTCGTAGCTCCCACAGAAAGTGATGCTTCTTTTAACGCGATAGGTACCGAATTAAACGATTCGAGACATAATGATATGATTATAGGGAAGACCATAATTGATAAAATCAATGATGCAGTGAATAAACTGAATCCAGAGCTGATCCTACTACCAAAAAATGGTGCGATATCATCTCGTATCAACGGGACAAACACAAGGAGGGCACAAAGTCCAAAAACAACAGATGGTACACCGGCGAGTACATCAATGAATGGCCTGACGATATTCCTAAATTTTTTTGGAGCATATTCAGCGATATAAATTGCGCTTAGCAAAGAAATTGGTACTGCGATGAGCATGGAGATTGCAGTGACAATGAGTGTATCTACGATAACAGCAAAAAGACCAAATTCACCGGAGAAAGGTTTCCATGTTGAGGAGAATAGGAGGTTAGAAAGGGATTCTTCTGCAAGTATAGTTAGAGAACCTTTTATGAGGACTGCTAAGAGTAAGAAAAATAAAAAAATGACAGATGCTGTAACGAAAAGCATCAGTCTGGTCCCTAAAATATCATAGAGTTTTCTTGTAATCTTGATAAAATTATAGGCCAGCAGAATGATGAATACTATGAGAAATAATGCAAAAAGGAGGAAATTGTTGAGAAGAAATAAAAAAATAAATGAAAGAAAAAGAGATAATATGCCGATTAGTACGATTTTATTTTTTAACACACTGCGTATTGTGCTAGGAGGCATATTCATCCTGTGTTTTGTTTATGATTTCGAGGGGTTACGAGATTTTTGGTTTCGTTCTCCTTTATTCGCCTTCGAGTATCTGCAATTGGTCATTAAGAATATCATTTGGCACGGCACTATATCCGTTATCGAAGGTGTATTGTTGTCCATCGGTTAATATCCACCTGACGAAGTCTTTTGTTATTCCTGTGAAATTGTTCAATGTCACGAGATACACTAATCGTGATGGCGGGGAAGGTAACGTATTATTTATCTCTGCATTGACCACATCGTCTCTGCTTTCGTAAAAACTCTCTTCAGGGTCAATCGTACCGTTCTCATTAAGATCGAGAGGAACTACCGCTATTCCTTCTTTGGGCGCTTTCGTTGCATTTGAATAGATATAATTGACATTGCTATATCCGATTCCAAGGGGGTCGCTTGCGATGGATTTTGACATCGAGTCATCACCTTTTACTTTTGTGATGTTTTCGATTGTGGGGATATCATCTTGTGTATAGTCACCAAGGTATTTCACCCAGGCTTCAGCAGCGCCACACGGATCAGACCGTGAATAGACCTTAATAGGATCTGTATTGTTCGAATCCCCTACTAATTGTCCCCATGTTGATATAGAATAGTTTATAAAAATTTCTCGTAATTGATGTTTTGTCAAACCCTTTTCTAGAATTTTGTTTAACACAGGATTCTCAGTGTTTATGGTTGCAAGGACTGCATCTTCTACGACAGCGACTGCAATGATACCTTGGTCTGCTTCAGCAGTGGTAACATCTCTTGAAACCATTCCTAGGTCTACGGACCCTGCGAGCGCATCTGCCATGCCTTTTCCTGCTCCGCCTGATGAAACATCGATTTTAATATCTGGATGGAGTGTTTGATATTCTTGAGCCCAGACCACCATCATCGGGTAAAGAGAATANNAGAACTGCTGCAAGTATTTTCATTTTCTTTTGTGTTTTTTCTCCCATTTTTTAACGTCTCCGTTTATTTTCTGACTTGTTGCAATGAATGATGATAGCAAGCAACCTATCAGCAATAATATTATACACAAGCCCCTATTTATAATTATTGGTAAATTACCAACATCACGCCAATGTAAAAAAGAGATGAATGATGAAAATCCTCAATTGAAAAATGCAATATATTTTATTGTACCATTAGTATCGGTTGTTAAAATCACTTCTTGAAACGATCACCCAGAGTAACAACATTTATATACCAATTCTTTTATGCCTTACTTCCCTGTCTCTACCAGACATGATCGGGCAATTCTCCAAGAATCCCGGTAAGAAATAACCACAACAATTTTTGGTTGTTTCGGAAATGTCACGGTTCTGACACAATGAGAATACAATCTAATACAGACTAGATAAAAACAGAGGATATATTATGGCAAATATCCACAAACCAAAACGAGGGTCACATGGCTATTGGCCACGGAAACGAGCAAAAACAGAAACACCCCACATCAAAAGTTGGGCAGAAGGGAACGACAAACCAAAGATACAAGGATTCTTTGGATACAAAGCCGGAATGACCCATGCATTCATCGTCGATTACCGACCAACCTCGACAACATCAGGCAGAGAAGTCAAAATGGCTGTCACCGTTGTCGAAACACCACCAATGAAAGTCGCAGCGGTACGAACATACCAGAGAACAGCCTATGGATTACAATGCGTCGGTGAAATCTGGGCGGAAAAACTCGATTCTGAATTAGCACGCAGAATACCACTTGTGAAAAATCAGAAAGAGAAAAACTGGGACCTGACTAAAGATGCCGATGAAATCCGAGTAATCCTCTACACACAACCAAAACTTGTCACTGGGACGACCAAGAAAGCACCAGAGATCAGCGAGGTAAAAATTGGCGGGGGAACCATTGAAGAACAAATCAAATACGCAAAAGAAATCCTTGGAAAAGACCTCAAGATAAACGACGTCATGAAAGAAGGAGACATGCTCGATACCATCGCTATTACCAAGGGAAAAGGATGGCAAGGTACCATCAAAAGACATCACGTTAAACTCTTATTACATAAAAACTCAAAACACCGAAGAATGATTGGAACCGCTGGTTCCTGGCATCCCAGTTGGGTACAAGCAACAGTCCCACAAGCAGGACAAATGGGATACCATCAGCGCACAGAATATAACAAGCGTGTCTTAAAAATCGGAGAAAAAGGCGAGGAGATAACTCCTGCTGGTGGATTCCCGAACTACGGCGTGATACGGAACTCCTACGTTTTAATCCATGGCTCCATCCCCGGACCGACCAAACGTCTCATCGCAATGAGAGATGCAGTCCGATACCAACGCGGTGTAAAATTCCAAAAAGCCGAAATCACCTATGTATCCACGACCAGTAAACAGGGAGCCTAAAAATGACGAAAGTAAACCTCTACGCTCTAGATGGAACAGTAAAAGAAAAAATCGATTTACCAAAGATCTTCGAGACACCCTATCGTCCGGATATCATTAAAAAATCATTTGAAGTGATACATTCCAATCAACGACAACCGTATGGTTCCGATCCCCTTGCAGGAACAAGACACGCAGTTGCATCAGTCGGAAAAGGCAGAGGNNTGGAAAGAAAAAATGAACAAAAAAGAAAACCAGCTCGCTAGAAATTCAGCTCTTGCAGCAACCGCAGATAAGGAAATCGTCACAAAAAGAGGGCACCGTTTTGACGAAAAAGTAACCTTACCAATTGTCATCGAAGATGACTTTGAAAATATTAAAAAAACCAAGCAAGTCATCGAAGTCTTAGAGAAAATCGGTATCAACTCAGACATTCTACGATCAGCAAACGGAAAGCACGTGCGTGCCGGCAAAGGAAAAATGCGAGGACGACGGTATCGTGTTCCAAAATCCTTACTCATCGTGTCAATAAAAGAAGAATTGGAAAAGAGCTCCGAGAATCTCAGCGGTGTCGATATTTCAAAACCACAACAACTCAACATTGAGCTTCTCGCGCCAGGCGGTATTGCCGGGAGACTGACGGTTTTTACTAAATCCGCATTAGCAAAACTTGGAGGTTCGAAATAATGACCATGGATCCCTATTCAATCGTTCTCTATCCATTTGTGACAGAAAAATCAATGGGTCATATGGAAAAAAATAATGCGTTAGAGTTTGTGGTGAAAAGAACCGCGAATAAAGCGTTGATTAAAAAAGCAGTTGAAAAGATGTTCTCTGTAAAAGTAAAATCGGTAAATACACAGATAACGAACAAAGGAAAACACGCAACAGTCGTCTTCATGCCTGAGTACAAAGCAGAGGACCTCGGTATGCGTATAGGAGTCTTCTAAAGGGGTGAACAATGGGGAAAAATCTTATCCAACAACGTCGAGGACGGGTTCGAGGTCGATACAACGTCCCGTCACATAAATATCGTGGAAATATCCAATACACCAATGAAAGAAATACAAAAGGGACCGTGGAAAACCTCATTCATGACCCAGGACGAAGTGCTCCTGTTGCTGAGGTGAGAATGGAGAATAACAGAAAGGTGCTGATGATAGCAACTGAAGGATCCTCTGTTGGCCGTGAGGTGAAATTCACCGCAAGCAAAGCGGATTGTGAACTTGGCAACATCATGCCAATTGGGAATGTCCCGGATGGGTACCCGATTTACAATATTGAAATCAAACCAGGCGACGGGGGAAAAATGGTTCGAGCTGGCGGGAGCGGCGCGTATGTAATCTCCCATGACGCACATAAAACAATCATTAAACTACCCTCTGGTCAATTCAAAACATTAGATTCATTATGTCGAGCAACTGTTGGAATCGCCGCTGGTGGCGGACGACAAGATAAACCATTCATGAAAGCAGGGAAAAAATGGCATGCGTCCCGTGGGAAAGGGAGAAACTACCCAGTGGTACGTGGTGTCGCCATGAACCCGGTGGATCATCCTCACGGGGGTGGAAGCCACCAGCATGTCGGAAAACCAAGTTGTGTTCCACGCGGTGCACCACCTGGTAGAAAAGTTGGGAATATCGCTGCTCGAAGAACCGGAAGAAGGTAATAACCATGCCACGCATTAAATTTGGATCAGCCGCGAAAAGCAGACGGAAGAGAGATAGAAAAAAAGTCGAGATTCGAAAAAAGGAATTCCAGTTCCATGGAAAAACCATTGAGGATCTTCAAAAACTGTCTGTCGAGGAATTACTCCCGATGCTTACCTCACGATCCCGCCGGACGTTAAAACGAGGGTTATCCAAAGATGAGAATAAACTTATGATTGATATTAAGAACGCAAAACAAGGGGATATAATAAAGACACATTGTAGAAATATGATTGTCTTACCTTCTTTTGTTGGTCATAATATCCTCATCCATAACGGGAAAGATTTCGAACGAGTGAGTATTCAGCCCCAGATGATCGGGCATTACCTTGGAGAATTTGCATTAACCCGTAAAAAGGTAAAACATACAGGACCTGGTGTTGGAGCTACCAGAGGTTCTAAATTCATGCCATTGAAGTGATGAGCCATGCCAAAATATTCAGCTGAGAAAGACCCAGAAAAAAGCGCACGAGCCTATGGATACGAACTGCATTGTTCCCAGAAAGACTCGATGAACCTTGCCCATGCATTACATGGAATGACGATTGAAGAAGCAAAAAAGTATCTTGAAGAAATCATTGCGATGAAACGCGCGCTACCCGCAATCTACCATAAGAAGAAGCGATTGCATCAGAAGGGGATCGGGCCAGGAAGCTTCCCGGAAAAAGCAGCACGATATATGCTCAAGGTCGTCGAAAATGCGGAGAACAACGCGGAGTACAAAGGCTTTGACGTCGATAAAATGAAAATTACCCATATCTCAGCCTATCAAGGAAGGATCATCAGAGGAACCATGCCACGAGCGCATGGCAGGGCGACCGATAAAAATGAAACGACAACCGATGTTGAAATCATTCTTGAAGAGGTAGAATAATGGCAAATGAACGCAAGTTTATCAGAGAGAACGCCAAGCGATCATTGATAAAAAAGTTCCTCGTCAAAGAAATCGAAGGAGCTGGCTTCGGTGGGATGAACATCCAGCGAACCCCAATTGGAACTAGAGTAAACATTCTTGTCGAACGACCGGGTATGGTCATTGGAAAGAGCGGCTCAAAAATCAAAGAACTGACGGATTCCATTCGAACCAAGTTTAATGTCGATAACCCTCAAATCGAAATACAAGAAGCAGGCTCAAACGCATCCCTGAACGCTCAGATCATGGCAGAGAAACTTGCGGAAGCACTCGAAAGAGGATGGCACTTCAGACGGGCCGGGCACTCCACGGTACGACGGATCATGCAATCAGGTGCAAAAGGTTGCCAGGTAATCCTCGCAGGGAAATTGACCGGGGAAAGACACCGGACCGAGAAGTTCACTGAAGGGCACGTGAAATATTGTGGTGAAACAGCTAAAGAAGTCATGGATATCGGCTTAGCAACTGCGAAATTAAAACCCGGGGTTCTTGGGGTAAAAGTCAGAATTATGAGACCAGATGCAAAACTCCCTGATGAGATTACTTACAAAATTACTACAAAAGAGGAAGTAAAACCAGAAATAAAAATCGAAACAAAACCGGTAGAAATGAAACTGGAGAAAAAAACCGATATATCAAATATTACAAAGATACCTGGAATAGGTCCATCGGTGCTGAAAAAACTGGACAAAGCGAAGATTACCTCCCTTGAAGAACTGTATACCATGAACCTTGATGATCTCATTGCAATTGATGGTATCGGCAATAAAACCGCTGAGTTAATCGTAAAAAACATTAGAAAATTATTAGAAGAGGGTACTGAAAATGGCTCTCAAAGTTAAAGAAATCAGACAAATGACTCCTGAAGAAAAGAGTGAAAAACTCAAAGAATTGAAAGAAGAACTTATGCATGAGCGCGGAATATCTGCCATGGGGGGATCATCACCATCTCCCGGAAAAATAAGGCAGGTACGACAATCCATTGCAAGGATTCTTACGATCATGCAGGAGGAAGGAGAACACAAATGAGTGATATATGCCCAAAATGTGGCCTCCCGAAAGAAATCTGTGTCTGTGAAGAAATCGCACGAGAACAACAAAGCATCACAATCGCGGTCGACAAGAGACGATATGGCAAGACGATGACTGTCGTGGACGGTCTGAATCCCCATGACCTTGACATGAACACATTGGTCAGCAACCTCAAATCGATCTGCGCCTGCGGTGGAACCATAAAAGAAGGCAGGATCGAACTACAGGGAGATCACCGAGCAAAAGTAAAGGGCGCATTGGAAAAACTCGGATTCACCGTCGACGTAATCTAACCAGCAGAATCTGACGCACATGGTGCGTCAAGGAAGGTCCTTCAATGGAACAAGAGCCGATCATCAGCGATGAACTCATCGGCAGAACCGTCACCATCATCGAATGCACCGATCCATCATGGGTGAATCAAACCGGCCTCATCATCGATGAGACGCAACAGACCTTCCGCATAGAGATCAAAAAGAAACAAAAACAAATCGCAAAGCAAACCGCAACGTTTGCGTTTGAATATCATGGTAAAAAAACCATCGTGAAAGGATCACGATTGGTGTATAGACCTGAAGATAGAATAAAAAAAACAAGGTGAACATATTGGCAGAAAAAAAGCAAGCACGAGACATAGGGTTGAATGTCAAACCACCCAGCGATAGCTGTAACGATAAATATTGTCCGTTTCATGGGACGTTACCCGTACGAGGACAGGTCCTCATGGGTACAGTGGTATCAACTAAAAGGAAAAACACCGTCTCCGTTAAACGAGAGTTCATGCACTATGTGAAGAAATACGAGCGGTACGAAAAACGGACCTCAACGTACCATGCACATTGTCCACCTTGTATGACTCTCACAGCAGGTGACACCGTTCGAATAGCAGAATGTCGACCGTTGAGTAAAACAGTTTCATTCGTTACTGTCGAAAAAGTGTAAGATTGGTGAAAAGAAATGAAAGGAATAGCGGGTAGAATGATGCGAGGGTTGCCAGTTGGCGCCCGTTTAACATGTATCGATAACACTGGTGCAAAAGTCGTACAAATCATTATGACGGTAAAAATTAAAGGTGTTCATCGTCGAACTCCAACCGCTGGTGTCGGTGATTTGGTAATAGTCAGTGTAAAAAAAGGAGCGACGGAGATGAGACGGCAAATCTTAAAGGCAGTCATTGTTCGTCAAAGACGGCCGTTCCGACGCCCTGATGGCCTCATGGTTCAATTTGAGGATAACGCTGCTGTATTAATTACAGATACTGGAGAAACGAAAGGAACGATGATAAAAGGCCCTGTCGCAATCGAAGCCGCAGAACGGTGGCCAAAGATAGCTGCGTTAGCAGCAACAATTCTCTAAAGTGAGTGATATGACGTCAATAAAACCAAGAAAACAACGCTACAGGCTTTATAACGCGCCTCTTCATAAAAAGAGGAAATGGATTTCTTCGCATCTCGCGGAAAACCTTCTGTTAAAATATGATCGGCGAAGTCTTCCAGTTGTGAAAGGAGATACCGTCAAAATCATGCGAGGGAACTTTCGAGGACATGAAGATAAAATATCAAAAGTTAATGTACAGGACCAGACGGTGGAAATTGAAGGGGTTACTATCACCACTGCAAAAGGCACAAAGATAGCTAAACAAATCCACGCAAGTACGTTACTCATCACGAAATTGAATGTGACTGATAAATGGCGACGACGGAAACTCGAGAGCGGGCTTTCAGAGACTACGAAGAAAGAAATCGAAAAAGAAGCTGCAGAACAACTCAAGCTACGAGAAGATGAAAAGAAAGAAGCAGAGGAAGCAGCCAGAGCCGAAGAAAAACTAAAAGAAGAGACAAAAGAACCCCTCAGAGAAGAAGTAACACCCGAAACTTCTGAAGAAGTCATAGAAACGGTTACTAAAGAAGAAATACCAGAAGAAAAGATCGAAAAAACAGATTCTGAACTACCGAAAAAGAAACCAGCTGCAAAAAAATCTCCCTCTAAAAAAACAACAAAAAAGAAAAAAGAAGAAGGTGAAACATGAGCAAACACCTGAAAAGACTCGCAGCACCGCGCGTGCTACGGATCCATAGGAAAGAGCGGACATTAACGATTCGTGCCGCACCAGGACCACATGCACTTGAGTACGCCATTCCCCTTGGGTTAATCATACGAGATTATCTCGGTTTATGCGACACGTATAAAGAAGCACGAAAAATCGTATCTAATGGGGATATTCTCGTTGACGGAATGAAACGAAAGAACTTCAAATTCCCCTGTGGCTTTATGGATGTTATCTCGATTCCTAAAATGCGGAAGAATATCCGAATCCTCTACGATAGAAACGGAAAACTTACACTCATCCCAATATCGGAAAGCGATGCGGAATGGAAACTCTGCCGCATACAAAACAAAACCATGATAAAAGGAAAAAAAGTGCAGCTCAATTTCCATGACGGTAAGAACAAACTCGTCGAGAAAGATGCCTATAAAACAGGGGATGTCCTCAAAATAGCATTCAAAGAAAATAAAATCGATGATGTTTTTAAATTTGATAAAGGGACCGTGTCGATGATCATTGGTGGAACGCATATCGGAGAAATCGCCAGTATCGAAGAAATTCAAATTGTTGCATCATCAAAACCAAATCTCGTCAATCTGAAAGGAGAAAAAGAATTTTCCACTATCGCAAAGCATGTGTTCCCTATAGGAAAAAACAAACCTGCCATCACACTTCCTGAGGTGAAAATTCAATGAGCGCAAAAAAAACTGTTGCACCTAAGGCCCATAAAACAACAACACGTGCGAAAAAACCTGCTACAAAGAAACAAGAAGAAAAACAATCCATACAACCGCATCTCGCAAAAGTGACCGTTAATATAGGTGTTGGCGAAGCAGGTGAAAAACTCAAGAAAGCAGAATCGGTCTTAGAGGGTGTCACAAAACAAAAACCAATACAAACCCTATCAAAAACAACCAATAAAGACTGGGGTCTGCGGAAATTCATGCCGATTGGCTGCAAAGTCACATTACGAAAGAAAGCAGCCGAAAACTTCTTAAAAAACGCATTAAAAATACGGGAGAATAAAATCTCAGAATATTCTTTTGACAACCAAGGGAATTTCTCATTTGGAGTNNGTCGAAAACCCAGGGTATCGGATTAAACATCGTCGAATTGACCGCCGTAAAATACCGCACCGCCATGAACTAAGCAGAGAAGAAACCATGAAATTTATCACTGAGAAATTTAACGTCGAGGTCGTAGAATGAGGATCAAAGAGCGAAAGAAAATGTACGGTAGGAAAATAGGTTGCGAACAATGCGGCAGAAAACGTGGGATTATACGACGTTATGGACTTCATCTCTGCAGACAATGCTTCCGAGATAAAGCAGAAGAATTGGGTTTTAAAAAATATGACTAGAGGTTGTTGAAGATTATGTTAAACGATCCATTGGCAGACGCATTATCAATCATCAGAAACGCAGAGATACGTGGAATCCATACATGTATCATCCGACCATCATCAAAACTCGTTGGTGGAGTCCTTCATCTCTTACAAGAGAAAGGATACCTCGGTAACTTCGAGTACGTTGAGGACGGAAAAGCAGGTATCTATCAAGTGGAGCTCCGAGGAAGCATCAATAACTGCGGTGTCATTAAACCACGCTATCCTATCAAAGTTCAAGAGATGGACAAATGGGAAGCTCGATATCTCCCCGCACGTGATTTTGGGTTACTCATCCTCACCACCACAGAGGGTATCATTGCTCATGATGAAGCGCGAAAGAAAGGCATCGGAGGAAAACTCCTCGCGTATGTGTACTAAAGAGTGAGACATATGGCAAAGACAGCTGATATAAAAGAAGGAATTAAAATCCCTGACGGTGTACAAATCACGGTTGAGGGGAAAACCGTTTCTGTGAAAGGTCAAAAAGGATCGATGTCAAAGCTCTTGTCTCATCCTAAGATAGATCTTGCGGTCAACGGCAACACAATACAAATCTCCTGTTCACAGTCGCCTCATCGAAAGGAAAAAGCATTGATTGGAACCTATAAAGCCCATGTCAGAAACATGGTCAAGGGCGTCACCCAGGGATATGAGTGTACGATGAAGACTGTGTTTTCCCATTTTCCTATAAAAACTAGTGTGGATGGAAAACATCTGATGATTCAGAACTTCCTCGGTGAGCGATTCGCTCGACGAGCAGAGATCCTTGAAAACGTTAAAGTTGAGGTCAATGGGGAAATCATCACACTCACCGGTATCGACAAAGAAAAAGTTGGACAAACCGCTGCTAATATCGAACGGGCAACAAAAGTCAAAAACAGAGATATCCGGGTGTTTCAAGATGGCATCTATATCATAAAGAGAGGATAAACCATGACAAAAGAAGCTGTTTTAAAAGAGTTTGAGGCACTCAAAGGTGTCGGCAAAGCAAAAGCAAAACTCCTCTACGATAATGGATTCGATTCTCTGGATAAACTCAAGAAGGCAAAGCTAAAAGACCTGACAAAACTGAAAGGAATAACAGAGAAAAATGCAAAAGAAATCCTCAGTCAGCTCAAAGAGAAAAAAGAAAAACCAGCCAAAAAAACCAAAGANNCGTTGAAATCGTTGAGGAAAAAGAAGGAGCCTACAAACCAAAAATAAAACCACAGCTCGACAACAAACAGAAAGAGCAACTGGTGATTCGACGACAAATCAAGAAGCGAACCCCGCATTTCCTACGAGATGAAGGATTTCGATATAAACGCATTCCGAAGAACTGGCGACGCCCTACTGGATATACGTCAAAACTGCGTATGAACCTAAAATATCGACCTAGTAAAGTACGCGTGGGTTTTCGTGGACCAAAGACAGTCCGGGGGTTACATGCATCTGGTTTTGAGGAAGTGATGATTCATACAGTGAAAGAGCTCGAGATAATTAATCCGAAGAAACAGGCGGTACGTATTGGTGGTACTGTTGGAACAAAGAAACGCCTAGACATTGCGAAACGAGCCGGTGAATTAGATATTAGGGTTTTAAACATGAAGGGGTAACCATGACGGATCTACGAAATCAACGCAGAATGGCTGCATCAATCTTGAAATGCGGTGGAACAAGAGTCTGGATGGACCCAGATAGACTTGAAGAGATCGCAAAAGCAGTTACCAGGAATGACGTTTTAATTCTAGTGAAAGGCGGCGCAATTAAAAGTATACAAAAAAAAGGAAATTCCAGTGGACGACATAAACACATCTTGCATCAGAAACAGAAAGGACGACGAACCGGTCAAGGGTCCAGGAAAGGACCAAAACATGCTCGTCTTCCGAAAAAAGAACAATGGATCCGAACGATTCGCCCTATTCGGACGTATCTAAAACAATTACGGGGGGAGACGAAAATCGATGCACATACCTATCGAGTGTACTATCGGAAGGCAAAAGGTGGTGTCTTCCGAAGTAAACAACATTTGAAATCACATCTGCTTACGGACAATATCATCAAGGAGGAGAAATAATGAAACAAGGACCACGATACCACGTCAAGCCACGCAGACATCGTGAACGAAAAACCGATTACCGCTTGAGACTCAAGTTGCTTCGAAGTAGAAAACCGCGCATTGTCGTCAGAAAATCACTAAAAGCCATTCGTGTGCAGTTTGTCGAGTACAACCCTCAGGGGGATAAGATACTTGCATCCGCCATTTCCAATGAACTAGTAAAAGAATATGGTTGGAAATACTCAGCTTCAAACACACCAGCAGCATATCTTACTGGATTTCTCGCAGGAAAAAGAGCAAAAGAAAAAGGAATCGAACACGGTGTTTTAGATATTGGTTTATATCATCCCACGGTTGGGAGCACATTATTTGCTTCACTGAAGGGCGTGCTTGACGCTGGGATAGAATGTCCTCATGATGCACAGATGCTACCGAAAGAAGAAAGAATCAATGGAGTACATATCAACAAAGAGATCAAACCACTTGTTGGTGATATCAAAATAAAGATAAAAGGAGACAAAGAGGAATAAATATGGCAGGACGAGGACGTGGAAACGCACCCAGAGGACGACGCAGACAGTTTGATGAGGGAGCCGCCCCAATCATATGGGCACCAAAGACCCAACTTGGAAAAATGGTGAAAAACGGGGAAATTACTACCATGAGTGATGCGTTAAAATCCGGGTTGCCTTTACGAGAGCCTGAGATTGTTGATATTTTATTACCGAGTGTCGAAGATGAAGTTATCGATGTGAAGATGGTACAGCGAATGACAGACTCAGGGCGACGAGTCAAATTCGTCATCACGGTTGTTGTGGGAAACAAAGATGGTTTTGTTGGTCTTGGTCAAGCAAAAGGAAAAGAAGTCGGTTTAAGCATCAAAAGGGCTATTGAGAATGCTAAGATGAACATGATTCAAATACGACGCGGGTGTGGATCCTGGGAATGCGGATGTCGAACTCCTCATACGGTCCCGTTTTTGGTGACAGGAAAAAGTGGTTCTGTTGAAGTCACCTTTAAACCAGCGCCTCGCGGTATCGGGCTTGCGACCGGTGATGTCGCAAAGAAGATCCTCCGCCTTGCTGGAATAAGCGACTGTTGGGCGTTTACTGAAGGGAAAACAAAGACCGTTGTCAACTATGCGAAGGGTGTCTATGACGCCTTGAAAAAGAACGCAGAGATGAGAATTACCGCGAATGAAATGAATAAACTTGGTATCGTTCAAGGAAATATCCCGATACCGGTAAAAGAAGAACAAGCTGCCCCGGTTAAAACGGAGGAATAAATCCATGGTGTATGCAGTTATTAGAGTAAGAGGCACGGTGAACGTAAAGCCTGACATTAAAAAAACAATGCAGTTGCTGCGGTTAACACGCGCGAACCACTGTGTGCTTTTGGAAGAAAATGTGGTTTACAAAGGAATGCTTCAGATGGTAAAGGACTACACTACCTGGGGTGAAATCAACAAAGAAACACTGACGAAGCTGATGTCCACGAGAGGGAAACTGATTGGCGATAAACCTCTCACTGAGGAGTATCTTAAAAAGGCTGCACCGTATCATAGTTTTGAAAAACTCTCCGAGGCAATCCTGGCGAATAAAGTGAACTACAAGGACATCCCAGAAGTCAAACCATTGTTCCGACTCAACCCTCCAAAGAAAGGCCACCGGACGGTGAAACGATCGTTTGTGAACAAGGGCTCGTTGGGGTACCGAAAAGACGCGATCAACACACTCATCGAACGAATGCTCTAAGCAAGTGAAATATTCCAAAAGATTATTATAGGGATTCTATTTTATTGGATGAATAAAGAGAAAGAGGGTGTTAGAAGATGGAGGAAGTTCTCTACAATATAGAAATTCATAGAAATGATGGCAACTATATGGGGAAAATTTATTCTGATATTGATGGGGTAAAAGAATTTGAAAACAATAGAATCGACCGTTTACTCCGCGATATCATCGTCGATATGCAGCTTGCGTTAGATGATGAGTTCTCTAGCAGGATGACCGCGACTGATGTCCCGGAGTTCACCGATGAGATAAAATAAAACCATTCTGCTCTGTAAAAACCATGTTACTCTTGAAAAATAGGGATATTTAAGGGCAATATTTTTAAAGGTTTCTGTTATTTGGGCTTCTACCTATCCCGAAGCATCGGAGGAAGACTGTGACGTATACACGCTTTGAAAAAGCTCGTATCATTGGCGCAAGAGCCTTACAACTCTCTATGGGGGCACCCACGATCCTAGCGGAGGTACCGAAAGACATGATAGACCCCGTTGAAATCGCGATGCTTGAGTATGAAGAAAATGCTATTCCCATTACGGTGAAACAAAAGGAAATAAAAGCATAGATTTGAGGCACAACTATGGCGGAAGAAAAACAACCTGTGGAAACAGAACAAACCATGATGGTAACCGAAGAAATTTACATGACATCAGGTGTCCATATTGGCACCAGGCAGAAAACCGCTGATATCAAAGAGTTCATCTACAAAGTACGAAACGATGGATTGTACATCATCGATGTGAAGAAAACCGATGAACGGATTAAGGCGACTGCGAAGTTTCTCGCGAAATACGATCCGGCGAAAATCCTTGTTGTATCAGTCCGGCAATACGGACAGAAACCGGTGAGAAAACTTGGGGAAAAGACCGGGATCCAAGTGCTCGATGGTCGATTCCAACCAGGGACATTGACAAATCCGAATGCGAAAACATTCCTTGAACCGGAAATCATTTTGCTTACTGACCCGCTCGCTGATATCCAAGCGTTGCATGAGGCAAAGAACATCGGCATTCCCGTCATCGCCTTGTGTGACACGAACAATGAGACAAAACACATTGATTATGTCATCCCTACGAACAATAAAGGTCGACGTGCTCTTGCCTTGATCTACTGGTTACTTGCTCGGGCGATCCTGCGGGAGCAGGGTAAGATCAAATCCGATGAAGAATTCACTACAACCGTCGAGGATTTCGAAGCGGAAATTTAAATAGTTTTTTGAAGTCGTTGCTGAGGTATACAGCTCAAAGGAGAGACCTTTGGAAGAAAAAATTACTGACAACATCATCCTTATCGGTACGGCTCATATATCTGAGGAGAGTGTTCTTGAGGTACGGAACGCCATCGAAACATACAAACCAGACATTGTTGCTGTCGAGCTGTGCCAACGTCGGTATGACTCTATTACCAAGAAAGATAAATGGGAAAACACTCCTGTGACTGCGCTAATCAAGGGCAATAACGCGTATTTTATGCTTGCACAAACATTCCTTGCTTCGATCCAGCGGAAACTTGGAGAGGAGTACGGGGTGGAACCGGGCTCTGAGATGATCGCTGCGATGCAGGAAGCGGAGAAATACCATCTGA
Source organism: Euryarchaeota archaeon UBA33 (assembly GCA_002506745.1). GTDB lineage: Archaea > Thermoplasmatota > E2 > DHVEG-1 > DHVEG-1 > SM1-50. The sequence goes on along the minus strand of DAYE01000037.1, from coordinate 297 downwards.
CGGTCGCCTTGGTCGATCGGGACATCACGGTGACGCTGAAGCGTGCCTGGCGGATGATGGGGATTCGTGAGAAATTCAGGGTGATTTGGGAATTTCTCAAAGCGATGCTCGGGTATGACGAAGAAGAGCTCGAAGACCTTAATCTTAAAGAATTGATGAAACAGGATGTTATATCGCAGATGATGGAGGAGTTCAGTAAAATTGCACCCAGTGCTGCAACGGTATTGATTTCTGAGCGAGATCAATATATTGCACAGAAGATCTTTGAAGTATCAGGATAGGTAGAAGCCCAAATAA
>DAYE01000031.1 GCA_002506745.1 Euryarchaeota archaeon UBA33 | reverse complement strand
GCTATCATTTTTAAAACCGGTGTCGATTCCTTCAGATGAAGACCGCCCTCGCATATCCTGGATGACCATGGGCCATCCACGAAGGATCCCAAGGATACCGACAATCGAAAGGGAATCTTTATTGTACGGTGTCCGGATGAGGATCGTCCCATGGGGAGATGACCGGAAAATCGGTCGATACACATCGGTAGCAAGGTGGATTCCATCGCGCATCGAGATCATCGTGGTTGTCTTAAAACGTTGAAGTGGAATAGGAAGATTTGTCCTTGATGTCCCCATGTTATTGTTTTGAGCACTTCTCGAACCATNNATACCCCGGAGCTCTGCTCCGGTCGGGGTAGGCGATGCGTATCGTTTTACTTTTTTTAATTGGAACTCGTGTGCATTTCATGAACATAATTTTTTTTCTAATATGGCTACAAAACGTTTTTATTGATTCAAGAGATACGTTTATCATCGGTCGTGAGTAAAAATGAGTTGTCCGTATTATATTGATTTCACCAGGGATTGTATACGAACGTATCCAGCTATTATTCAATACAAAGATTTCTCTTCCTGTGAATCGGAGAGATACCAGAAATGTATGGTCTATAATATCCTACAAAGTGATTTTCGCTGCCAATACCTTAACACTTGTCTGAACATGTTCCCTGATGACCTCCCTGAGTTTTTCAAATTATTGAACCAGGATACCGCTATCTATGAGTTCGTCACCAAACCAACCTATCATTACTGTCTATCAAAGGAGAATCATTTGCTGTGTGTTCGATATAAGATAAAACAAGAAGGAAAAGAACCACCACCAGGGCTGACACCAGATGGACAAAACGTCAATATCGCTGATACCCTTTATAAACGGAAGATCATGTTTGAGCAGTCACCAGAACCTGGTCACATCTGATACCGCTAATTATGATGGATAATTAACGGTTAATTTCAACCGATGATTCTTAAAAAATAATTCCAGATGAAAAATAAAAAAGAAAAAAATTATTTGCTGTTGAAGAACCTGCTGCTGGCAGGAATATCCTTCCGCCAGATAATCTTTTTCAGCACTTTATCATCACTTCTATTTGCCAGATCGATTCGCTTCTCTGGTGGGATCAGGATCAGCTTAAAGAAGCTGTAGAAATCTCCGACGCCTCCAAAGATATTGACTATGGGGAACATCAGGAAAAACGGTTCATTTGGATTAATGAAATATATTAAACACCCGGTGAGAGGTGAAAAATACAGAAACAGTAATTTTTTGTTATCTGCCACATAGCTTTCATTGTCTACGAGGAATCCGATGGCAGACCATTTGGTGACCACAATCGCCTTGAACGGTATGTTATAGTAAATCATTGTGAGCAGATGGGTTAACTCATGAAGGACGATTGCCAGGATTAATCCAAAAATGAATTGCCAGAATGGATCCATGATTACACCTCGTTTTTCAGTAACATACAATATTATATTGTGTAAAATATAGTATTTAAATTATGTTATACAAGTCTTACCTATTTCAGATAAAATCTCATTCAAAAAGTTCGACTATCTTAAAAAAAAAATCCATCTAGAAAAAAGGAAGAAATTCACAGATAAATCTTTTTTTACGCCAGATAGTACCCAATGAGGAATCCTAAGACGATTAAAAATGTGCCAAGGAGATAAATAAGAAGTGATTTTGTCGAGGTCTGTTTCCAGCTCGGTATACTATAATGGAGGACAAAATTTGTCCCAAAAATCACGATTCCAAAGATAGAGGGGATTGGAACGTATGTAATAGTCAGTTTTGAAACTTCATGGATGACCGGGGTTAAAAGACCTAAAAAAACGGTCGCACCAAGAAAAATCAGGATCGCTTGCTCTTTTTTTCGGTACTTCCCACGGTGGACAAACCCTTGTGCATTTATCGTGTACAGGAAACTAGAAATGAACGTGACATAGATGCCGGTGAGCACCAATGCACTTTCGTCAAAGAGCAAATCGGCCATTAAAATCGGTATCAACAACCTGTTTTTAAGGTTGATGAACGATTGAGTACTTTCTGTGAATAAAGAAAGAGACAGAACGTCTATCGGTTTCTTTCCTCGAACTCATCAGCGATGGTTTCTTCCTCCTCACTGATGTCTTCGTCTTCGATTTCTTCATCCCTCGGTCTGATGAAATACTCTGTTCTGCAGTTTGGGCATTCTATCATGGACTCGCATGATTTTCGAATCCAGCGATGTCCACAGAACGGGCAATTTTCTTTTTTCATGCCAACCCAGTGCGCAACGAATATTCCTGAATGAGTTTAAAAATATATCTGCTGACAGAAGAGGAGGTATTTATTGATTTCGTGTGACAATGAAAAGCAAACCGCATAAAAAACCCTCCGCGTGTTTTGCTGTTTTTCCCGCGTTTTCAGGCACGACAGATACCATGATGCTCAGAGGACCGAACCCAAGAGAAGGAATTCTCTCATACACAACAGCCCCTGGTTCAAGGGAGTCGATCGTGTCTATCAACGAAGAGTTGATGGCTCCAAGGATTCCACCTTTCACGCTGATGTTGCATTTGATGGCGGTTGTGACCGTGTTGCCCACGTTTCGCAACCCGACGGTGACACAGAACAACCCACTAGAGATTTCAACCTTGGTCTTCACTGGGTAATTCACGTAGCAGGCTGAATATCCAACCTTGCAGACCCCGTATTCGATACGCATGTATCCCTCTTCGCCCCAATTAGGTCCCCAGGAATTGCGCAAAAACCATACCCCGTTTTCCCCCTGGCTGTCATCCCAGCCGACTAATGCGACCGCATGGTTGATTTGGGCTTGAGGGTCATCTTCATTGAAGACCCCGGAATCGTAAGCACCGAACGCCTGAGTCACCGCGCAGGCGACAGAGACCGGACCATAGGTCATGATTGCTTGTTTAATGGAATCTGTCGGGGCGACACCCTGAGGAAATCCTATGAAATGCCAAGAGTCGATTAGATACGGGTGTTGAAACGGACCATTGCAGGGAAGATCCGATGCTTTGTAAGGAAAATCTTTTTCTAAGACCGCACCAGTTCCATTGGACTGATCCATCTTCCATTGGAAATAATCATGGGCCCACCATCCCCCGTTACAGCCCCATCCGTTCCGGTTGCAACTGACAAGCCATTGTTCGGATAGATCAACTTCCTTATGATCTTTAATGAGGATATTGCATTCGAGTGGTGCCATGGTCCCAAACGCCCAGCAGCTCCCACAGCCTCCTTGATTCTTGACTGATGTACAGCCTCCAAGCTCCCGCCAGTCAAAATGAGACGGCAAGGTATTCGAGGGAACACAGGGATCAAACGAGGCGTTTACCCACCAATTGTCTGGTTCGACAAGACCGCACAGTTCAGAAAGCGGCCGATCCGTCGCTGGGTTTTTACCAACGGTGAAGGTCCATCCTTCCTCGATTGATTGTTGTTGTAACGCGGTGATATCCGCATCAGTAATCCATGGTGTGTTGGATGATGACTGAGAGATATTGTTATCTTGAACAGTACATCCACAATCACTACCAGCGCTGTATCCTAAGGGCGTACACAGTAATAGAATACAAAAACCTAGTGCAATGAACGATTTCTTCATATTGAAAGTCCCCTAATGAACGTGTTAGTTGGTTCAATAGAGAAGCTCCTTAATAAATCTATGGTTTTTCCTGTATTGACAAAACGAAGAATTTTTCGTCAGATACAAAAAAAGGGTCAACTATAAAAATGAGAAAAAGAACAGGCAACTCAGTCGAGTTTTTGTTCTATGCGAGTTGCGGTTGTAATCTCTTTTATTTCCTATAAGTCATTAATCAACGTTGCGATCTGCTTTCTTTTATCTTCTTCGTCAGGAAGCGTGATAGATGATTTCCATTTCTTCGATCCATCAGAAAGATAGAATCCGCGGGAAATCGCGACGAATTCTTTCGATAATGATTCACCGATCGCTTTCTTCCGTGCAACTTCGATGAAATTATTTTTTCCAAATTTTACTTCCTCTGCTTTCATTGTCTCAAATTCAACCATTGTATACCTCTTTGCATTGAAGAAAAGAGTAGTTGAATTTAAACTTTTTCAATTAAACAAATATTGGGAGAGGATGAGAAAAATAAATAGAAAAAAACTCTGGTTGTCCTGGAAGACCAATCATTGGAAAATACTGATTGCTAACACAATCCTTTCACTAGGATACGTGGTGATGTGTTCTGAATTATTCTTGTTTGCTCCCCCATTTCTTTTTCGTTGGTTATTCTTGTCTTCTTCGCAGGGTATGGCGTCTTAAAAACCGGTGTATAATCTTTCATGCGTTGCTCATAGGCAAAGACTTTTGCGATATTTTCTATTTCTTCAAGGGCGTTCTCATCGGTTACTGCCCCTACAATCTTTATCTCCGCGGAATTCACCTCCTCAAAGCTAGATTCTTACTAGCATGTATCTATTTGTCAGTCCCTGGATATAAATGTTTTGAAAAAAAAATTCTCAAACAGGCTTGGCCAGAAGACCTTCAAAAGAACGTATCATTATTAGAGCGGAAGTAACAAAAAGAACAGAAGCAGTCCTTTCTGCGATACGGTTGTTTCTCCCACGGTCACTGATAGTTCGATGATACCAAACCCAACCAATGGATCACTCTTCTGGATCATCAAATCCTCACCTGGTCCTAGATAGAGGATCGTTCCTTGATACTCGCGTTCTGAGGGGCGAAGCACAAAACCACCGGTCACATGAGACTCCCAATCAACATGTAACATATCCTCGGTCCCCTGATTTCTGACAGAGACTGTCAGACCAACACCACCTGAAATCGTTATAGTAACATCGACTGCATGACTTTCAAATGGTTCCATCAATGGAAACCGATCCTGACTCATATTCCCCGGGATCGCATAGGGTGTATCACCAATCCCGTCCCCATCATTATCAGAGCCAGTATAATCAGACCAATAGTTCCCAGATGACCCATCATCCCAGAGATTCCCAGTCGCGTCATATGCGTTTCCCGGGTTATCAATAAAATTGTTATGATACATGATATTATTGACGCAATAACCACCTAGCATCAGCCCATCATAGAAACTCTGCCTCACCGTGTTACCAACAACCGTAGTATCCTGTACGTCATACAGGGAGATGCCATACCCTCGATTATTCACCACCACATTATTCAATATCATATTATGAGCGGCGTACTCCACTCGAATCCCATGGTAATTGTTGTTCTCAATCAAATTCCCAGACACCGTATTATACGACGCTCCATCAAGAAAAACCCCGTTTATCCGAAGATTATTAATGATATTATTATCAGAAATATTATTGTCTTCAGAAGTGACATAAAAACCACAACAGTTCCAAAAATCACCCACATTGCTAATCCGGAACCCGCTCACACTCACCCCGTCAACAACAATAGAGACCGCATGGTTGCCCCCCTCAATGCTTGTTGTATTCCGATTCTCGCCAAGAAGATGAATCGAGACATTGATGATGATACTTTCATGATATGGTGCTGAATCATCATACACAAACACGGTATCACCATCAGAAGCATTATCCACTGCATCTTGGATCTTGCTAAAGTTCTCAGGACCTGATCCGCCGACATACAGGATCTGGGGACTATTCATCGCAACAGAACGCTTGGTTAATTGAGCCGATGAAAAAGGAAACCACCCTGCAACACACAGGATAAGAACACAACACGCTCCTAGAGTTACCCTTCGATTCATTTTCAAAAACTCCACTTATCGGATATATTAAATGGTCCCACTCTATATAAACATGCTCTTACGAATCAAAAGACCATCAAAAAAGTTTTAAAGTCAATGATTCATAACAGGACTGGTTGGAAATGGCTGTAACAGAATTTTCCTTGGATGAAGAACAACATAAACAACGATTGATTAAAGCAACAAAATTCTTTTTCTTATTCACCGTTCTCTATTCTCTTTGGATTGCTATACTTATCATGGGTGTCTATTTCCTGAAGCTGGGAAACAAATGGGCGATCCTGACCATGGAACAATGGATTCTGTCTGCTATCGCTCTTATTAGCATCGCCATCGGCCTTGAGGTCATCCTTCTCGTACAATATATCCTTTTAAGTAAAAAGCAACGCGAACAACTCGAACCAAAAAAACAAAAACAGCAACAATACGTTCAAGGAAAACAAGTACACAACTACACCATCCCTCTCGATGCGAAAGGCGGCATTTACAGTAAAACCTATATCCTCATCGATGAGGACCGGGTGTTAAACATCCGCTATCAGATGATCCCCCCAAAAAACCTCTGGGGACAACAACAATAACGGACAAGTTACTTTTTCAGCATCCCCATTTCCACGAGCTTCTCAGGTAAATAGGTATCGGTGACATAATCAAGTCCGTATTTCGCCAACGCCTGCTGCTCTGATTTCTTCCCAAGGCTGAGCTGCAATTTGATCTCATGTTTCCAGAATTGATCCTGGAAGCGTGGGTCGTCCAGCTCGCTTTTCAACGCGGCGATATCCTCAGGAGTCAACGTATCTGTCGGTAGCTTGTAATTCTCAATATCGGATGGTGTCACCCCAAGGTATTGTGCGGCTGGGGTCGCAAGATACTCAGAGATATGCGCTGTTTTGATCGCGCCATACGCGACACTCCCGAAGATACGGAAACTCCAAGGGTCACAATCGGTGAACACCAGCACCGGGAGTTTTTTTTCCTCGTTCAACCGTTTAATGAACCGTCGTGTCGACCGTGCAGGCTGCCCTTTGAGATGCACTAGGATAGCACGGGAGTCTGTGTCAAACCCGTTCTCCGCCAACCGGTCAAACATACCACCGGTCTCAATCGCGACAATAAAATCAGCATCAACCTCTTTAAAGGAGAGTTTTTCCTTCTCGACGTTATAGGGAATCCCGTACCCTGCGTCACCGACATCATCCTGACAATGGATCTTCTTCTTGGTATTGTTCCGAGTCATCTCTTCTACAACCAGGTTCCCGATCACCCGAGCACCATCCTCCTCCGGTCGGAGCTTAAAATCCTCACGCATACACCCGGTGATGACCTCAAGGTCCTCCGCAAGCAGGTCCGATTCATTCTGACTGGAAAACTTCGCGAGGTTCCAACCCTCTGAGATATAATATGTTTCTCTTAACGTGGATGATTTTTTCTCCTTGATCATGTCCTTGATGAAATCAACCAGGTACATCGTCCGTAACAACATGTACGCGCCATCAAGGGAGCTTGCAGTCCGCTCAGTCTTGTTCTTCCCATACTTCCAGACATTCAGATTATCATCAAATCTGATATTCGCCTTTGTCCGCGTCGACAGTTGTAATGCAGGGATCTCTGCTTTTTCAAGATCAGCATACACCTTTGCTGCAATCGAATCAATCTTTGTAATAACCCCTGAGTAATCACGTGGCATAGTTTTATTCACCTTCCCATTTATCTGCCCCGATCACATAGGTCGGGTTGATGTGTTGCACATACAGATCATTTTCATCAAAATCCCCTTTGTTCAGACCAGCCAGCTCGAAGAACAGGTCGATCTTATCGGTCGGATCAATGTTCTCCAAGTTCCATTTGATATAACTGTCAGTGACTTTCGTCGGCTTTGGTTTTACCTCACCAACCGTCGCGTTCTTCGGGAATAAAGCATAGAGACTGAACTTTTGCGGCTTGCCTTTATAGTTCACCACCATGATCGTACTTTTCGCAATCCACCCTCCAGATTCAGTCTGCCCCTTTGAGTTGGTCGCATCCAGTTTAGTCTGTACTTGTTTTCCTCTGACTTTTTCATACTCCACCAGATCCTCGATCCATACGACATCCATGATCCTGGTGATGACCTTCTCAAGCGAAGGAATTGGTTTATTGAGCATATGAGCAGATTTCTTTGCAATCTCAGGAAGTATCTTTGTGATCAAATCGAATTTCTCCCGGGTTTTCACCCGGCGGACTTTTTTATTGATATGCATCTGGACTTTTCTAGCGACCTCACGGAACGCGAGTTTAATTTCGTTTTCAATCTCCTCGACATCAGCAATTGCCTCCTTCGACTCTGAGGTATAGGGTATCTGGGTAGAAGCGATATGTGTAAGAAAGATCGCAGGACCAATAGGGATTCCTGACCCTGAAGGTTGGTCAAGGCCATACCGGCGCCAGTCAATCGATCCAATCGCAGTGGTAACCGCACAATCACCCTGCTGATACAGCAAGGGGATGCGGTTCGCGAACCGAAGAATCTTCACTGGTTTATCCTTCGGCAGATTTCCACCGTACACAATTCCTACCTCTACTTGAAATGGGTTCCCTGAAAAAACCGCGGCAGGTCGTGAAGCAGTAAAAATAAACTCTGGTGATATCTCTTGAGTTTCACTTTTCAAGCTCCGACGGATAAGCGTCTCACCAATCGGGGAAAGGCATTCTGTCGGCGGAGCCATTATTTTCACCCGTTTGAATGCTTGATGTAAGAGGAGGAACTGGTCGCGAGACATATCAGCAGGGTTAAGGTTTCGGTCAAGCTTCGCCTCGTCGCACACCGCATCCGCGGTTCGATCACCCATGCTACTAAAATCGTTCTTTAAAAAAGACGCAAGCTTTCGCCCTTTTGTCTCCTTTGACATCTTGATTAATGTCCCAAGTTCAACACCATATGGGTGCGGACGGATCTCTTCGCTTTTCTTCGGTAGGATATCTGCGGTCCGTTCAAAGACATGTTCGGTCCCATCCGATTCTTTAAAGACGATTCGTGAATGCGGGTTTACAATGGATGTGCTCTGAAGATACTCATAGACAAATCGTTTCCCTCGTTTGTAGTCCGCGTTCAAACTGACCTCGATGCGTGTCCCAGATGGCTTGTCCCAATGCATGATTTCCTGATGTTGGACCTCACCACGGTTCTTATTCGTATCAATCGCAAGTTCAACAACAACTGCTGGTTGATCTGCTTGGATCTTTGAGATAATTTTTGCGTGTTTTCCCGTGGTCAACTGACCATATAGAACGACGGCAGAGATACCAATGCCCTGTTGCCCTCGACTCTGTCGAACCGCATGAAATCGTGAACCATACAATAATCGTGCGAAGATATGGGGGATCTGTTGTTTAATGATACCTGGACCATTGTCCTCCACAATCACGACGCATTCTTCCTCAGTCGGATTTCTCACTTCAACATAGATATCCGGGAGGATACCTGATTCCTCACAGGCATCAAGCGCGTTGTCGACTCCTTCTTTCACACTGGTAATCAATGCACGTGTTGGATTTCCAAACCCCAGGATATGCTTATTTCGTTCGAAGAATTCCGCAACGGAGATTTCTTTTTGTTTTTTTGCTAATTCATAGGCGATTGCTTCAGGCAAAATATCCCTCCGATGGAGAGTGATGCTGCATCCGGTATCGGTAATAGGTAAGGTTATTATAAAATTATTGCATGAGGATATAAAAGACCGTATTTTTTTGTAAAAAATCAAAAGCAATATTTATAAGGAAAAATCTACTGTGCGTTCTGAACCTGCTCCTTATGAGGAAGCCTCTATGACAGACTACGACCAGAAAGCCATGGAAGAGAAATGGCAGAAGCAATGGCAAGAACTGAAGATTTATCATTTCGATTTCGCTAGTAGAAAACAACCATATAGCATTGATGTTCCCCCACGGTACGCCTCAGGCCCGCTCCATGCAGGCCATGCGGTGCATTACACCCATATTGATTTTGCTGCTCGTTACAAACGTATGCGAGGATACAACGTCTTCTTCCCACTCTGTTTTGATGTCAATGGTATTCCTATCGAAGAGCGTGTCGAACGACAGCTCAACATCACCAGAAAAGACATCGACCGGCATGAATTTACAAAACTCTGCTCTGAGTTCGCTGAGAAGAACATCGCGACCATGACCAACCAGTTCATCAGACTGGGCGAAAGCATGGATCCCTCGATCTACTATCAGACGGATGCGGAATACTACCGCAGGATCACCCAGATTTCGTTTATTGAACTGTTCAAAAAAGGCCTTATCTATAAAGGAGAGTTCCCTGTCAACTGGTGCCCCCGTTGTATGACTGCGATGGCAGATGCAGAGGTTGTCTATAGCGACCGGACTACAAAGCTCAACACGATAAAATTTTATTTTCACAAATCACCGGACAAACATCTCCTGAAATTCCATGGCATCGGGAAAGATTCGAATGGGATGTACATTGAGATAGCAACCACCCGACCCGAGATGCTAGCCGCCTGTCAGATTGTCGCGGTTCACCCGACCGATGAACGAGCAGCCTGGCTTGTGGGTCAATCCGTGAAAGTCCCAACAGTTGAAAAAGAAGTTAAAATCGTTCAAGACGACGCTGTCGACCCTGAGTTTGGAACCGGTCTTGTCATGATCTGCACGGTCGGTGACAAGGAAGATCTCAACTGGGTTTTCAAATATAAACTCCCGCTGGAGATGAGCATCGACGAAGAAGGAAAAATGACGGCGATCACCGGGAAATATAAAGGTATGAAAATCGAAGATGCACGAAAAACAATCATCCAGGATATGACACAGAACGGGCTGCTGCTGAAACAAGAGCCACTCGCACAGAACGTAGGCGTCTGCTGGCGATGCAAAACACCAGTCGAGTTCATCAATGCCAAACAATGGTTTTTGAAAACCATCCCGTTCAAACAACTCGTCCTTGATACGAGCGATGCGATGCACTGGTACCCCCAGTTTATGAAAATACGGCTCGAAGACTGGGTTCACTCCCTGGAATGGGACTGGGTGATCAGCAGACAACGGTACTTCGCAACACCAATACCACTCTGGGAATGTGAATCCTGCGATGAAGTCGTCCTAGCACGACCAGAGGATTGCTATATTGACCCGACGATTGACAAACCACCAGTTTCAACATGTCCGAAATGTGGTGGTCATCTCAAAGGCTGCGAGGATGTCTTTGACACCTGGATGGATTCATCTATTTCACCACTCTTTAACACGTTTTGGAACCGCGATGAAAAGAAATTTAAAAAACTCTACCCGATGTCGCTGCGTGCTCAGGCACATGATATCATCCGCACCTGGGCGTTTTATACCATCCTGCGCTGCATGCTTCTCACTGATGAAAAACCCTTTGAAAACATCATGATGGGTGGGTTCATCCTCTCAGAAGATGGCACTCCCATGCATGCCAGCCTTGGCAACGTCATTGACCCCCTGCAAGTCATCGATGAATATGGGACTGACGCGTTCCGTTGTTATGCAGCAAGTTGCGCCCTTGGGGAGGATAACCCATTCCGACGAAAGGACGTCGTCCGAGGGACCAAACTACTGCGAAAACTCTGGAACGTGCAGCAATTCATCGGCAATATCATCAAAGAAGGAAAACCAAAGAAACCAAAAAAACTCCAGGACATCGACCAGTGGATTCTTACCAAATACAGCAAACTAGTCAACACCTGCACCAAGCAAATGGATGTGTTTGATTACTCACCGGCGATGAAAGACATCGAATATTTCCTTTGGCATGAGCTTGCGGATCATTACCTTGAGATGATCAAAGGATCGCTGTATAGTAAGGAAAATGTGGAAAGCATACAATATACATTATATACGGTCGGGTTAGGAATTGTGAAGCTATTCGCCCCATTTTTCCCACACATCACCGAAGAAATCTATTATAATTTTTACAAAAGCTACGAAGGTGACGACAGCATCCATCTCTCAGCATGGCCACAAGCAATTCTCATCGATGACGAAAAAGAACAAGCCGGAGAAACCGTCAAGGAGTACATCGCGAAGGTCCGAGCATGGAAAAGCGAGCAGGGAATCGCTCTCAATGCACCGATCCCCGCTATTGCAACCTATGCCCCTTCAGAAAGCATCATCCGACTGAAAGGCAATGGAACCATTATTTTTTCCACCCTGCGATATCCTGCGACTCACACATTCATCCCAGGAAAACCAGAAATCCAGGAGACCATCACCGCTGTGGAACCCGTGTTTTCCAAACTCGGCCCAACGTTCAAGAATGAAAGTTCAACTATTGTCCAATGGATAAAGACACATCAAGAGGAGCTCATTGCAAAAATAGAGAACGGTACAGACATCCTTATCTCAGAAATCCCCGGGATAAAAACAAAAACGAAGGAAGCATTACACAAATCCGGGTATCTCCAGCTGAAACGTGAGGTAGGTTTAAAAGGGAAAAAAGGAAGCACGATCGTGTCATTCGATGGATTTTATATTGAACTTGAGAGGAAGAAACCATGAGGATAACAAGAAAAATTTTACGAAGCTGGATGGTCAAAATCATCGCGATTCTGATAGTCCTTGGCATGATCTTCACAGGATTCGTAGTGATCTTTTGGAAATAGTTGTTTTTCTCGATAAGTTTTTAAACAACTGTTTTATTCAACCGGACGGTGAACACGTATGACTGAAAAGACGGACGTATTAGCAAATCCAGCACCATTAGGTTTACTAGGCTTTGGAATGACAACTGTTCTTCTGAATATCCATAATACCGGAGCGTATGGGGTCAGTGCGATGATTCTTGGAATGGGTATCTTCTATGGTGGACTTGCGCAGATCATCGCAGGGATTATGGAATTCAAGAAAGGTAACACTTTTGGGACAACTGCTTTTACCTCGTATGGTTTGTTCTGGATTTCTTTGGTTGCGTTATGGGTATTTCCCAGTTTGACGTTTATCAGTGCTGGTTCAAAGGCAGGGGCAACGGAAGCTGGGTTTATGGCGTGGTACTTCTTCATGTGGGGATTGTTCACCTTCTGCATGTTCATCGGGACATTAAAAAAGAACAAGGGTCTGCAGTTCATCTTTGGATCCTTATTCATCCTGTTTTTCTTGCTCGCACTACGGGACTGGGGATATATCAGTGGCGCATGGATTGGTTACGAGGGGATCATCTGTGGTCTGAGTGCTTTCTATGTCGCGATTGCAGAAGTGCTCAATGAAACCTATGGGAAAACAGTCCTTCCGTTAGGGAAACCAATAATAAAATAACCCTACAGTTTGATAAGCTTATATGAGGAAGATCCTAATCCGATCTCCTCCCCATATTTTATTTGTTTCAATGGGTTCACTTTATTGACCGTTAGAAACACGTTTTCTTTGATCTCATTGATTAAATCTAACGATGCTTTATCGATTGCCACCGGGTCATCGCTAAGGAGATAACCGATATCGGGGCAGATGATTGGTCCTGCGTTGGGGTCGCAATCGCAGCCTTTCGCTATCCGTTTTAACTCATTCAGATATATTACGGTTTTCTCCTGGACACAGGCTTTTGCTGAGCATGCGAGGAGAAACTGAAGATCAGCGTCTTGAAACGATAACGCCTTAGATTGACAGGCATCAACGCAGGCTCCACACCCAAAGCATTTCTCCTCGTTGTACTCCCAAGACTCCTCGTCTACTTTGATGGCATGAAACGGGCAGATTTCAGCGCACACACGACAATAGATGCATGCGCCCTTCTGGTACGTCGGGTAGCTGCTATCATGGATCCTTATTTTTGTTTCTTTGGTGACCCCGCCCATTCCAAAATTCTTGATTGCGCCACCCATACCAGATTGGATATGTCCTTTTACATGCGTGAGTGCAAAAATATGGGTTGCAGCCTTCAGATGATCAGCGACCTCAAAGGTTCTTCCTTCGATACTTGTGGGCACACCGGAATCATCGATGACTACGTGACAACCGACGTTTGTCATATTAAAACCATGGAGGTCCGCAAGCTTTTTATATTCAGTTTTTGTATGTCGCGATCCATCATAGGCAACCGTGGTGTCAAAAAGAAAAGGTTTTGCTTTAGTTTTTTTAAGTTCATCGACGACCCTTTTTACTAGGTCGGGTTTCACAAAATACGGGTTGTTCTTCTCGCCCATATGAAGTTTCACGGGTACTTTTTTTCCCGAGAAATTTTCAAGAGAAAAGAAGGAAAGCGCTTCTGGGAGTTTTGCGATATCTGTGAAGAAGACGACCTTTTTCATCCGATTTTTTTCTCCCATTTTTTGAGCTTTAAGACACTGCCAAGTGATCCACCCTGTTTAATTTCTTCTCTGATTCTGTTCTCTTGTTCTTTCACATCTAAAGCGCGATTTGCGATTTCTTGGGCTACTTCTTGTGAGACGACGACGACTCCTGAATCATCTCCAATGATCCAATCACCGGTCCGTACGGTTTGGTTCCCGCAGGTGATCTCAGCACCTATCTCCCCGAGTCCTTTTGGTTCCCCAGCGTTCGGAACGATATATCGAGAAAAAATTGGGAATTTAATTTTCACTAAATCATCATAATCTCTGACTGCCCCGTCGATGACGACGCCGGCAAGACCTCGAAGCTTTGCGCTCCAGGTCGCAAGCTCTCCCCATACCGCGGTTCTGCCTTGGTTCACATCTACCACAAGGACGCTTTCTTTGTCTGCTTTGTCGATTGCCTCGATGGGTTTTGCCCAATCGCCATCCATGGTTCGAACCGTGAGAGCACGGCCTACCATGTGAAATCCGGGGAGAATCGGTCGGATGCCTTGTAATGCTCCTTGTTTATGCATCGCATCAGAAATATTCGGCGTCGAAACCATCATGAACGCTGCTTTCAGTTCAGTTTTATCATATTTTTTAAACAGAACGGTCTTTGTTGTTTTCTTCTCAAGAATTGTTTTTTTGATGGTGCGGGTCGCTTCTGTGACGTTTTTTGCCTTGGTGATCGCCCCACCGACAATAATAATCTGTGCACCGGCTTTTACGACCTCGGGGACTGTTTCGCTATTCAACCCCCCTGCGACCGCAATCGGTATTGAGGTGTGTTTCACGAGTTCTTTTAAGAGAGATAACGGTTTTTTTCCATGCATCTGCTCGTCGATCCCTATGTGGATACAAATGAATTCGACACCGAGTTTTTCGACCTCTTTTGCCCGTTGGATCATATCTGGTGTACTGATGAGGTCTATCATGAGTTTCGCACCGTATTTACGCGCTGATGTATTTGCGTCCCTGATGGTGGCGTCATCGGATGCAGCCAGGATGCTGATGATGTCAGCTCCAGCTTTTGCCGCCATTTCTGTCTCAAGAGCACCGGTGTCCATGGTCTTCATGTCAGCGACGAGTGTCTTGTCTGGAAATTGTTCTCGAAGCTGGCGGACGATGTCCATGCCCTCGCTTTTTATCAAAGGGGTGCCTGCCTCAAGCCAGTCAGCTCCACCCTTCACCGCGTCATGGGCAATAGCAAGTGCTCTGTCTGCGTTCAGAAGGTCTAATGCTACCTGTAAGACTGGTTTCATTGAAAGGAGAATAGGCTTGTCTTATTTAAAAAGTAATGTATCAGGAAGAGAATGTCTTTGTTGGTACGTGGGAAGCTTTTTCTTGGTTGTTTGGTTTTTACCAAACAAATTCTGACAGTATATAAAGAATGAGGGACATAATCGGAATTGAGGTCATAAATATGGATTCAGGAGTAAAACAATTCCTTGCATTGCTTATAGTGGTGTCAACCGTTGTGGTCCTAGCAAAAATTTTCCTTAAGATCTAACGCGTTTTTCTTTTAAAAAAAATTATATATACAGGATATCTATAGTACATCAGGGGATAAATCCTATGAAGAAGACTTCCTTCTCTCAAATCAAAAAAGGAATAGTTGTTGTACTCGGTTTGATTTTAATCCTTTTAGTTCCTTTTTCCAGTGCGTTGACTAATAAATCATCAAGTCCGATTTCATCAGAACCATACCAATACCATACCTATCAAGAGCTCACGGATGAACTGCATTCATTACAGCAGAACTATACCTCTCTTATGTCGCTTACCTCGATTGGAAAAACCTACGAAGGTCGGGATCTCTGGATGGTGAAACTGTCCGATAACGTCAACCAGGAGGAGGCTGAGCCTGGTGTCCTGTTCATGGCTGCGCATCATGGAAATGAATGGCCTGGTGTTGAGATCTGTTTATTCTTCATCCGTTACATGCTTGAGAACTACCAGAACAATAGCCTCCCTGAGATTCAAAATGCCATGAACACCACACAAATCTATCTCATCCCGATGGTGAACCCTGATGGCGTCATGGCGGATTCGCGGAAGAACTGTGCCCCGAACCATGGACCGTTTGGGAAGAGTTCGACGGTGACTTCTTATGGTGTGAATCTAAATAGGAACTATGATGACCCGTGGTTCCTTGCGTATATTTTCCCTCTGCGGTATTATCTTCCAATGATTTTGGCTGACTCCAGCTTCAATTATCGTGGTCCGTATCCGTTCTCAGAAAATGAAACCAAAGCAGTGAAAACCTTTGCTGAGACCCATGATTTCTCCATTTCGATTTCGTATCATTCATATGGTGAGTTCATCGCCTATCCTTGGATGCATACCACGAAACAGACACCGGATGAAGCTCTCTTCCGGTCGGTCGGGGAAAACATGTCATCCATCAACAACTATTATCTGTTAGTAAAAAAAGATCGTCTCATCCCTTTGTATGGAGGCACTCTGGGCAGCTCTGAGAATTGGTTGTATCGCGAAAAGGGCGCTCTTGCGTATACTGTCGAGGTTGGTGAGGAACGACGGCCAACAGACCCTCAAGTTGTCCATGATCTCTGCATGACTCAGACCACTGTTCATTTGTACCTGTGTCAGCGAGCACAGACCATAGAATCAGAAAAAGCAGCTCTTCACCATACATAATTTTTTTTCTCTTTTTGTTTTCATAAAATTTTTTGAATTTATAATAAACTATAAAAAAGTAGACAATATATATCCCGTTTGAGACGAGTTTTAAATGGCAATAGTGAGAGAATGGGGTCGTTAGTGAGGTGGTGAGGAGATGTGTTATTAAAAGACTATTGCCCCCATTCTCTAATAATATATATTGGATACACATGTATATAAGTTTTATTATAATAGTTCCTCATAGGAATATAGTATCGGTTTGAAGGCTATCTATTTTTAATGGATTTTAAGCCACTGCCGGAATACATCCTAGAATGTATATGTCAAAGCACTATAATTTGTTAAAACCAGCATTACAAGCCACGAGAACCAATGATCCACATCTGCCATGTAAGCCTTTTCTATTGGTGAAAAGAACACGCTGCTTTGTTGGTGGGAATGCTTTATACGAAATCAAATGATAAAAAAGAAAAAAAAAGATAGGAATAGTTGGTATCGACGATTTTCCCTCAGAAATTATGATTATTTCTTTGGGGTCCACAGCGGTTTGCCCAAGGGTAAGATGGTTCTCCCTGCCATTGTATTAAGGATGATTGCTGCTGCAGTATAAAACGACAGAACCGACGTAAGGATTAGGAACACACCAGCGGGTTGTGCAGACATCTCAAGCAGATAATGAGGAATGAGCAGGGCAACCGCAAGATCCACCGCTATTAATATCGCAAACAGCGCCTTGTTGGTCATCAACGATGCAACAGTCGCAATCAGACTGAAGAGAAGAATACCGACCAGACCGTACGCGTAATGTTCAAGGTTCCCTGGATTCAGAACCGATGAATTATTAATGACTAATGTCAGCGCGATTGAATACATTGTCATGGCATACACAGAGAAAACCGTTGCTCCGAATATGTTGTTACGTTTGAACTCCATTCCACCTGCGATTAACTGCGCCGTCGCACCAAAGAAAAGGATCCAGGGGATCATCAACGATTTTGAAGGAACACTTGCTGTGAGCCGCAGGTCAACAGACCCAAGTACTAATGCAGCAACCGCAAGACCGATTAAACCGAAGGCGGCAGGATCTGCCACGGGTAATGCTTTGACTGTCACATCTGTGCTCATCACACCTTTTTGCTCTGTTACGTTGTTTTCTTTTTTTTGTGCCATATCTTACCATTTCTCCCAATAATGTTTTTCGGAACTTGGCGATTGTTCGCCTTTACTATATTTTCCGCTCCAGACGTTCAGACCATTTTTTTCATCTGCAGCTATCTTATCCTGGAGCATCTTCAGCATTTTTTTATCGGAGAATCCGAGTTGTTTCATCTTCTGGGGCGTGGGTATCCCATTTGGTGTCCAGCCTCTGCGGTAATAGACCGCATCAGTGAGTTTTTCGTATTGATTTCTGCGATGTTCGTAAAGGATCCTTATTTTTTCTTGGGTGATCATTTTTTCGACATCCTTCTGAGGCATTCCTAGTTTTTCAACGAGGGATTTGTCGTACCGTTCCTTCCGTGATACATACTCCATCTCGGTCACGGGACCCATCGCTCGAAACGGGATCCAATCGTCTTTCCGCTGTCCTCGTCCCAACCACACATTCATGGCTCGCTGCCAGTTGTAGCATCGTTCACTTTGCAGGATGAGGTCTTCTTTGGTGACGTTCCAGCCGGTCA
Source organism: Euryarchaeota archaeon UBA33 (assembly GCA_002506745.1). Lineage (GTDB taxonomy): Archaea > Thermoplasmatota > E2 > DHVEG-1 > DHVEG-1 > SM1-50. Next base: position 19,453 of record DAYE01000031.1, on the reverse strand, counting down.
TCGCGTTCTGGAAGTCCACGTAGTTCTGCACATGCTCCGGGACCTTTGAAGGCTCCGGGGTCTGGGCGTTGTCCACTGGTTCGACATCGTTCCAGGGGAGCTTACATAACCCGTTGAGGCCGAACCAGGTCCGCCACATCGGGAAATAATGCAGTGCCTCTGCTTTCATCTGAAATGTTGGGATGGCGTTGTTGACCATGTCCATGAAAATGAGCCAGGCTTCGTCATGTTGGGGTCCTTTCAGAGTCAGACCATAGCCGCCTTGCATCGCCAAAGACTCTTTTGTGACGTACTCAGAAAACTCCAGGCCTTTGCTTTCCATGCCAGCGTCCTCGATTAGTTGTTTGTCGCCCCAGCCATGCCGGTTGATCCAGTCTTTCACCCGTCTGGCTCCTTTTGCAGCGACCTTGATGAACTCCCCTTCATCTCCTTTTGCTATGCGATGGAGCAGCTCGAGTGCTGCATCAGGGTTGCCGAAGCAGAGTTCCAGTCCGTCACAGCGTTCCTTGTTTAAAATCCCATATTCGTACATCTCCATGTAGAACGCGGTCGCGGTCCCCGCAGAAATGGTATCGACCCCATAGGTGTCGCAGTAGAAGTTGAATTCTAAGATCCATAACGGGTCCCAGATGCTCATGTTGGAACATGCACCTATCGTTTCATACTCGGGGCCATCAACGGTGACTTTCTCACCTTTGTAGGGTCCGGTCATCACAGTGTATCCATCGACGGTTTTTGCACAAGCCATGGTACAGCCATGCCAACAGCCGTCCGGGATGATTTTTGTGAACAGCTCGTAGAATTTCGGTGAATAGATCTTTGATGCTTTTGGGAAACTCCCGAATCGATAATTCTCAGTAGGGAGCAGATCATAGGCATCCATGATTTCCACCAGATGCCCTGTGCCTACCGCACGCATGTTGCACTGGTACCGGTCCAGATCGCGGATCTCTTTATGCAGCTTGGTCCCAACCTTCGCAAGCGCCACAGGGTTAGCAGGGTGATTGGAGACGCCATCGAACCGTTCTACTTTTACGACCAGTGCCTTGATTTTCTTATCACGCAGGACTGTTCCAAGTCCGCCACGACCTGCTTGTTTTATCCGTGGTACCTTGCGTCGGATATCATAAAACGAGAAGTTCAGAACCCCCCAGTAGCTGTTTTCTGCAGCATGTCCAGATGATACGACTGAGACTTTCTGTCTGGATTTATCTGTGTCTTCCGATGCATACATTCTGGTGAGCTGCTCCGAGAGGAGATGGGTATTGATTTCCTCTAGCGGGGCGGTTTCGATCGAGACGGTTCCTTTTTCGCCATCGATGACGACGACCACATCTTGTTTTGCTTTACCTTGAATCTCCATAGCGTCAAACCCGGCGAACTTCATATACGGGCCGAAGAAGCCACCCACGTTACAATCACAGAGGATATTGGTTGATGGGGAGACACTCAAGCAGATGGATTTACCTGACCCTGCGTACTGGGTCGTACCACAGAGTGGACCTGTTGTGATCAGCAGTTCATTCTCAGGGCTGTCCCACCGGGTCGTCGGTTTCATGGAATCCCACATGAGTTTTAACCCAAATCCACGACCACCTGTGAACTGTTTTTTCATCTGCTCTGTGACTGGTTTTTCAGCGATCTGCCCTGTGCTGAGGTTCACATACAGCGTTCGATTCGCATAACCCTTGATCACCTGACCTTTTTTGTAAGAATATTTCGTAAGAACCTTATGAGCCGAAAACATCTTCTGGAGATCCCAGGTATGTTCCGTGTTCCCTGTCTTGTACTCTTCGATTGCTATCTGACCTTCGACCATGTTACGCACCTAATTTATGATAAACGACTTGAGTAACGTCAGGGAGTTTTACCTCAACAAGCTCCAATGCTTTTTCAGGACATGCGCGGACGCAGGACCCGCAGGAGATACATTTGAACGGCTCGATCCGAACATCTGCTTTCCTCATTGCTCCAATCGGGCAGAATCCAACACAGGCTTGACATCCAATGCAGGTGTTCACATCTAACCAGACGACGCCATTTTTTCTTCTCGTCAACGCTCCAACCGGGCACATATCAAGGCACAGACCACGCTGGTCGCATACATGCATCGAGTATCCCTTCTCGGTTTTGATGATACGAATCGCTGATTTCTCTCCGTCATCCTTGGTTTTGAAATGCACCTGCGAGCATGCTTTTTCACATTCAAGGCATCCGTTGCATTTCTCTGCATGAAACTTCAAAATTTTAACGGTTGTTGGATGATCCATACGCTTGTTCCCCTATAGCCATACGATAAGGATGGTATTCACAATAACAAAAACCCAGCAGAATGCAGAGACGCCAATGGTGACAGGATAATACAGGCGGTCTTGTATCGTGATATGTACTTTCCTCAGAGCAAATACCGCTGGGACGGTCGCGACCCCAAGCAAGGCTGTCAGCAAGCCGCTGGCGAGGATCTGTGGAATAAAGACGATGAGATTTTCTAGATAGAATCCAGCGGAGGAAAACACAGGTGTCAGGATCTGAGTCACGATATACCCGCCAACGTAGACAAGGTACGCTGCTGTTATCCCAAGGCTTACCTGGGTGGTCAGTGTCTGAGTCTTTTTTTGGTCAAGGGAAAACGCTGTCCAGATCAGATCGAAGAGCAATCCTTCTGCCATGATCGCGATTGCAGAACAGATAAAACAACCACCGAAGGGGTTGAAGAAACGCAGTGCCCCAGCCACAAGCCCGATACCTGTTTGCATTCCTGGTTGTTGAAACGTGGTCCGGCTGAGGGTCATCAACCCAATGGCAAAGACACCGGTCATGATCGCACCTGCCGGGAGGTTGACGTCACGTAGCAATGATCCGATGATGCATTCAGCAAAACCCCAGATTGACCCGAACACGATGATCCCAACAATAAATTTCCTATTTACCATACGTTATTTCACCTCGATTGTGACGATATCTTTGACTCGGAAGGCTTTTGGTAAATCAGAAAAAATCGATTCATAGTCTTTTGTAAGCAACCCGTTTCTCATGTTCTCCCAGGTCACGGTTTTCTCATACCCATCTGAGCTTTTGAGCGTATAAGTGTGTTGCTCTGGATTTGGGACTCCGGTTTTCAGCATCAGGTCGTCAAGAGCGATCCCAATGTATTGCGAGTCATCGAACGTCCGGGGTTTCACAAGCGAGAACAGTTGATCGATGGTATATTGCTGTCCGTTCACCTGTAATGTTCCGGTCGTTGTTTGCGATGCATAGACGTAGAGTGACGAGCTACTCGCTATGAAAAGCAGTATCAGAGCGAGAATCGGGAGTAATCGGTCCTTCCCCATAGGTATCGTTGGGATGGATGCAAAGGTGTATATATAAAAATTATCCAATCACTGTTTTTTCATATTACTTATCCCAATATGATTTAAAATTATTTCCTTTCTTCATGATATATCATTAGAAACGGGTAACAAGTGTTCAATATCATCGAAATGTAGTAATAAAAATCAATAAAACCATTTCAAATACATCTCAATATTGTTTTATTTAGAGGAAAGGGGAAGTGTGGAGGCAATATGAAAGCTCTACCTTCCCTCTCTTTTTCAAAGGGGGAATACTATCAAGTCCTTTCCTCGTCCTACAATAAAAATGAACAACCGTACGTATTAATAATTTTCTATAATCATATTGTGCAATTGTCGATAATTTATATTATCAATGACTCCCCAGGACCTCAAAAACTCATCATTTTTCAATCAGTAAGAAAAAAAATAAACCTAGTCTCTTTAACTTTATTTTCGTATTTACTGCATTTCTTCCGCAAGTAACAAAAATTCAAAAAGTTCATTAAAAATTATGGAGTGCTACCTGTAATCCTTTCTGCCGTATTTCCGTTGCATATTTTCGTAGAGTGTCCTCATCGTTTGGTCGCCATTGAATCCGCTCGAGCAATGCATATGATATCTCCGCATTGATCTGCTCAATGTTCCATTGTGCAGCTTTTTGGTACGTATCAAGGAACATTTGACTGAGCTTGAATTTCTCATCAGTAAACATCGGGTCAGTACTCAACAGAGACCCGCAGAGGGTCGCAAGGTCCTCACTTGGTTTGCCGATACGTGATTCCTCAAAGTCGACACCCCAGATACGATTCTTGTTATGGATGAAGTTCCGTAAAGTCGCATCACCACGAATTCGAAAACTCTCTTCTGTTTTAAAAAATGTATGAAAGTGGACAAACCAGTCAGCAAGCTGGTGGACAACCTTTTCTTTCTCCTCAAAGACAGTTTGAGAATCGTTAATCACATCACATACATTATGTCCTATGATGTAACCCATCACCAGAACATTATTTTCCGTATCCTTCTCAAATGGTGATGGGATGGAAAGAGTAGAAACCCCTTTCTTCAGGATAGTATATTCGATTTCCATGTTCTGTTTCAACCCAGGGACGAACCATTTCAGGATCCGCGGTTGACCATTGAGCATCACATATGCAACCGTGTTTTTTTTACTGGTAAAACGCTTTTGTACTGATACGGTTTGGTATCTCTCAACATTTTCTATGAGATTTTTGATGTCTCTCATTGTTCAAATCAAAGTATATCGAAGAAAGAGAAATACCTTCCGATTGAAACGGTCATTTTCCGGTAATAAAATCTGGTCTTTTTTTTATTCGGTGATTATCCTTATCGACGTGACCATTTTCATCCAATATTTCGATTCTGTAATTGATCCGTGATCATCTAGGAAGACTAACCTCAGTTTTCCATCAGTGGATTCATTCAACCAGTCACCTTCATATTTATAAGCAAGAACCAAGGTCATGTTTCCTGTACCGTTTACTGATCCGTCCTCAGCATTATAGATAGGAACCAGTCCGATGATGGTCGAATAATTATAAGACATATTTTTTCCGTCTTCAGCGAAAACTTGAAGGGTATATCGGTAGGGTATTGGATGTAACGTGTTTACTAGAGTGGTGATATTTACCCCGGTATAATTACCCATTCCTTTGATAACTCCTATACTATTCCGGTATCCTCCTTTTGCGGTGTAGGATTCTAATCGTTCAATTTCGCCGAATGTAAAATTTGTTTGTTCGTCATTGTAAAAGAGTGTGAGGGTTGGAGGGCTTGTTTTGTGGTCATCGTTATTATCTTCGGTTGTTTCTGTTTGTTTCGGTAGATTCACATAGACAAGGACAGCTATTGATATAATGATGGCGATTGCAACCACTGCGCCGATTATCTTATTGGTTTTCGATGACATGAGCGAAAGTTAAGATGAAGACATTATTAAACATTTTCTAAAATCTCAGGTTCTTTCATGGACCGTGCGGTAAGATAAATCCCTATTAGGATGATACCGCCACCGATAATGGTATAGAACGACGGCTCTTGGTGGATCCAGGGGATCACATACGCTAACAGGGAAGACCCTATCGGTTCTCCGAGGAGTGCCACGGACATGATGGATGCGCGGATGTACCCCAGTGACCAGTTGTAGAGGGTATGACCGAAGATGCCAGAGACCACTGCCATCAGTAGAATGATAGCGTAATCAGACATACCAAGATTATACACTGGTGCTTGAAGTGTGAGACACATGATAAACAAAACGATTGTTCCAACTGCATAGACCACAAATGCATAGGTGATGGTTGATACCGTTTTTCGTAGCGTTCGTCCCCCTAGGATGTACAATCCAGCAGCAATCCCTCCCAGCAGAGCCAGTATGTTTCCTTCAAGGGTGTCCAGGCCGAATGCGGCGAACCCATAGTTCCCGATCACCAATAATCCGACGCCGCCTAACGAGATAGCGATGCCTAGTGCATTGATCAATGAGAGTTTTTCTTTCAGAAAATAAAACGAGACTGGTGCGACAAGGACGGGATGGGCGGTGACCAGGATCACAGAGCTTGCCACTGATGTCATCTTTAAGGAGGATATCCACAGGGCGAAGTGGGCTGCTAGAATTATACCGATTACGATCATAATGAGTACCGTTGTTTTTGGGAGTGTTCTGAGTTCATGTCGGGTTTTTTTCCGGAGTAGAAGAAGTGGGACGAGCAGGATTGTTGTGAAGAAGAGTCGATAGAATGCGATGCTTAATGGAGGAGCCTGGCAGGAGAGGATGAAAATCGATGCAAAGGAGACCGCGATGATGGAAATAAGAAGACCAAGAGCGTGTTTTTGCATGCTGATGAAGTAATCTGCTGCCACGCTATTTGTTTTTCTCTTTATTGCTTTGGCGATGCGAATGGTTTCTGATAATTCGAAAGAAGAACCAGGGTGAAGAGCAGGGATAATGCGCCTAATAAGACGAATGGCATCCAGATTCCGAAGAGATCGGAGAACACGCCACCAAGAAAAAGAAGGATGGTTCCTCCGCCGGTCTGAAACGTAAACGTTAGTCCAAACGTCCACCCCTCCACCGACTCATCAGTCACCTCCGAGACAAAGGAGAACAACGCAGGATAGGTGAGGAACACTGCGATCCCGAGTAGGATCATGATTACAATGAGGATGATGATGTGAGTGAAGACCGCGAGAAGAACACTGAGGATCCCTATGGTGAAATACGCTGCTACAAGCAGTTTTTTCCGATTGACAAATGATCGTATCCTCCCGTATGATAACGAGGTGATGCTCCCGACCCCTGCCCAGAGCGCGACAAGGAAACCGATCACAGGGAGGGACAATGTTGTTCGTTCGGTGAGCAGTAATGGAAAATAGGTGATGATCACACCCCAGGATGCACCGCTGATCATGAATGCTGGGATGAGCAGTCGAATGGCTTTCATTCGGTGGAATGCATCNNACGAGGAGTCCAATGATGCAGATGCATGCCCAGCCATACAAAGGTACGGTCCAGTGCGTCAGCTGGGTGATCGAAAGGGTGGTGAGGATCGCTAAAAATGCTCCGAGATCTGCAGATCCGCTTTGTATACCCATCGCCCAGTCCAATCTGCCTTTTTTGTAGGTCCGTGAGATCCACCCGATGCCAATAGGATGGAAAAACGAGGTCGCGAACCTCATGAAGAAAATAAAACAGATGAGAGTGAGAAATCCGGTGCTGAAGCTGAGGAGAACAAGGGAACAACTGGTCAACACCAATCCAGTGAGAAGGAAGGAATTGACGTTCTTCCCATCAGCAAGTCGTCCTAATACCAGCTGGGCGATAAGCATGATGAATAACCCTCCACCAGTGATGATACCGACTTGGGTGTAACTGAGATGGAAAATTTCCTTGAAAATAGGGAACAGTATTGAGATGACCGCGGTCGATCCGTCGTTGATCGCATGAATAAGGCTGACTGTGGAGAGAATCCTTCCCTGTTGTGTCATGGTTTTGGGAGGTGATAATGAATCACCAGTTATATTTTTTCCTTTGTCGAGGAAAGAGTAAAACATAAACAGTCCCGTAGGTTATCTTGCAATATGTCCACATCGAAAGTATTCGGGGTCTATGGGGAGTCAGATTCAGGAAAAACGACGCTGATCGTTCAGCTTGTAACGCGGCTTTCCAAAGAAGGGTACCAGCTTGCGACTGTGAAACAGACGAACAAAGAAATCTCGATGGATACAAAGAACAAGGATACCTGGCGGCATCATAAGGCAGGGGCTCGTCTTGTCGTGTTTTCTTCCCGTAGTGAAACAAATTTTCTGCTGGATAACTCTCTAAGCTTTTCTGAAATGCTCCGAAGAATCTCTGGTTTTGGGTGCTTTGATTTCATTTTAGTCGAAGGAGCTGACGAACCGGATATCCCGAAAATACAGGTGGGTTCGGGTAAGAAACGAAGCAATACGATAGCCATCTACCATGATAACTTCCAGGAAATCCTGGCTCTCCTAAAAAAGGAAGGAACACCACAACCATCCGCCCCTGATATCTGCATTAGAGTAAATGGGAAAATCATCCCTCTGACTCAGTTCCCAGCGCAGATTATCTCAAATACGATTGTTGGTATGCTTACGTCTCTGAAAACTGTGCAGGACATCCATATGGTTTCCATTGAGTTGAAACGATAACACGAGCAGAATTTCTTCTTCAATGAATGGAATGTTCTTGAGCATCAAGCAATGTGAGAAATGAGCGGATGGAGGATTTCTACTCGGAGAAATCTGGTTAACTCTTTATACTCCCCGTTCATTCCATCCTTAATGACATTACGATCACCTGCGCTGACCGTCGATGGGATCCTTATCGAAGCCGGGTCCATTCTTCTCATCCAACGAAAGCACTCCCCGTTTCAAGGAAGTTGGGCGTTACCTGGTGGTTTCGTGGAGTACGGCGAGAAAACCGAGGATGCACTAATTCGGGAGATGTCTGAGGAGACCGGGTTGAAAATAAAAATACGTGCACTCCTTGGTGTATATTCGGATCCATCTCGAGATCCTCGCGGGCATACTGTGACGGTCGTATATCTAGTAGAACCAGTCGGTGGCGTAGTGAATGCTGGTGATGATGCGATGAGTGCAAAGTTTTTCAAGGCCGATGAGTTACCAGAATTAGCATTTGATCATGCAATAATCGTAAAGGATGCATTCCAGAGGATTTGATATGGAGATTTGCCCAAAATGTAAGGTGCTGATGCTTCCACAAGGAGAGTTTTTTATCTGTAACTCCTGTGGGGAGAAAAAGAAGAAGCAGGGGTGCTCTGTTGTTGTGGAGAAACAAAAACAGAGAGAAACAGTGGTCCTTGAAAAAAAGATCGATATATTACCAAAAACACGGACCGAATGCCCAAAATGTGGGAACAATGAGGCGTTTTGGATTCTGCGGCAGACCCGGGCGAGCGATGAACCTGAGACAAGGATCTTTACGTGTACGAAATGTGAACATCGCTGGCGCCAATATTAGCGAAAGGTTTTTTCTTCTACATTGCATAATCCTGTTGTCTCGCGTTCATTCGGATCTATCGAAAAGTATATTAACAATCGTTAACTACCATCTTTGTAAATGAAGAACATCACAGATCTTTCTGAACTAAATCAAAATATCATCGAAACCTTTGAAGAAGTCAAAAAAGTTGTCCAACAAAACGAAAAACGCTCTCGAGGGGGACTGATGCTAGGATTGCAGGAAATCGGTGCGTCACTTGACGGTTTCATCGGAGCATATTATCCAGTCGCCTCCAACATCATCATTGTCAACAAAACACCACTCCGCCGGATCCTTGAGACCAATAAGACACTCCTGAAACCATACATCTTCCATGTCCTGCTCCATGAATATATCCACGCTTTAGGATTCCTCGATGAAGAAACAACAGGACAAAAAACATATGAAATCAGCAAACAACAATTTGGGGAACATCACATCATCACCCAGTTATCCACCAATATCAGAAAGTTCTTCCCAAATCTTGTCTATCCGATCCATGGATGGCTTCCACAGAAAAGCACACCATCCATTGAGCTTGTCCAGGGTTTTGACTTCTCAAGCACAAATCCCTATATCACTTAAAAAAGAAATCAACAAACCGATATACTCATGGCCTTTTTTCGTTTTTCCCATAAACTTTTAATTAAACAGAAAATTATATAAATACATCAAAATAATAGATATGTAGTTTAACGAGGAAAAATGAGGTATCTCTATGTATAAAAAAATATTCCTTGCAGGAATGATAACGCTTCTCTTTATAGGAATCGCGGTAGCACCAGCGACCGCACAGCTGAATCTACAAGATGATAGTTCCTGTCAAGAAACACTCACAGTCGAACGATTCATGAATGACGTCGAAACCATCGCTGCTGAATCACAAACCTTTTCTGAGTTTATGGAAAAACTTCAAAGTATCTGTCTTACAAACGAATACCTCAAATATCCCATCGTCCAACAATTTATGACAAAAATACTGCAGTTACTCACCAAAGAACGAGCACTGTTTTCTTCAGGATTAGGTCTTTTGGATCTCCTTGGGACATTCTCCTCAAAACTCAGCGCGAACTATTTCGTCATCAGTTACGGAGCGTATCATCGATTAAACCCACGAAAGGAAAATTCAATTAATCGATTTAAAGAAAGACTCTCCATGTGGCGCTACTCAGATACAGCAAAACTATTGAAAGGAAGAACACTCATCTTCGAAAGACAGCCATTCGGAATTCACCAAAAAATGCTTGGCCCACAAATAGGGTTCATGAAAGGATTCAAAGGAATCTACATTGATATCGAAAGCAAACTCACAGGAAATTCATATGTGTTCTTCTTAGGACGAGTCCATCGGATACGCGCATTTGATCTCACTCCCCTCTCCAAATAGATCCTTCATAATTTTTGTTCCTTTCTTCTTCTTTTTTCTTAAACCATAATCTGTGTACTAGAAGTGCATATTAGGAGGAGAAATTCGACAATTGCCTTACCCAACGTAGAAAATTATATAAATACTGAAGATAATATACATTTAATCGAAGAAATACAAATTCGATAACGAGGGTAAAAATATGACCAAAATAAAAGGACTACTTGCAATAGGCGTAATTCTTCTTTTTCTGGGAGTTATATTTAACCCAGTAACAGCCCAACTTACTGTTCAGGACAAACTACAGGAAAAAATAGAAGCAACGAGCATCGGTGCCGTGCAACAATTGCAACTCACCAGAGCTGAGATAGTCTCCATGCAGAAGTTCCTTCCAGATCTGATTGAGAAGATGTCCACAGCAACCTCACGTACTAACCTTGTTGATATTGTTCAAAGCTTCATAGGGCAGAACGGTCGGCATCCTTTCCTGGTTTTCTTACTCTCACTCACTATTAAAGGGATTGATTTCAACTACAAAATAAATCAACTCCGCCCGCTCAGAAAAAACGTCTTTATCATGAGCTGGGGATTTACCAACAAATTCCTCTCATTAGGGAAAAACAAACTCAACATCGTTCGACCATCCACCTTTTGGTTCTACTCAGGACGATCCAACCTTATCCTCAACAGCCGGACGATCATTATCGACCCCTACCCATTCGGCATTAAGATGTTCACCGGTAGACAGATCGGGTTTATGACAGATTTCAAAGGATTATACATTCACCGATCCGGGTCTATCGCAGATAAAGCCATCACCATGTTCTTCGGCTTTACCAGCACTGTTCGGGGACTTGATCTTTCTCCGATGAATAAATAGAACACTCCTCACTTTTTTCCCTTTTTTTTCTTTTTGTTTTTTCTGAAGTGCGGTTAAAAAATCATTATAAGATGCTTTTTTGTTCCGGATACTGATTATGACACCTTCCCAGGTAACAATCATTCGGAGTCGACGGCGAAAAAAGACAATCCAGACGAAGTCAGGAAACGGTCGTCTCTGGATCTACCTTCCTGCAGGCATGAACCCAAAAGAGGAGCAGAAATGGATAGAACGAATGATTAAGAGGAACGAACGATGGGCGCAGAAAAAAACCATGCGACAAAGTGATGGATGGTTGATAGAGCGTGCTCAGGAGCTTAACAAAAAATATTTCAACGGGACTTTGAATTTTTCGATACGGTTCGTAACGAATCAAAACTCACGGTATGGAAGTTGCACCTCACTCGATAAATCCATTCGCGTCTCGGAACGAGTGAAAACCATGCCATCCTGGGTACAGGATTATATCATCATCCATGAGCTAGCACACCTCATCTACCCTGATCATTCGAAAAAATTCTGGGAAACAGTCGATCGATACAAGTATGCGGAACGGGCAAAAGGATACCTCATCGCACTCGGAAATGAACAAATAGCAGAAGAAACAGAATCTCCACCCGGAGAAAATATTTTATCTGAAATAGAGGGACAATAGACACTATACTTCTTCTAAAAAGAAAATATATATAATCCTGTATCAGATATCCTCCATGAGTGAGGTTAGGTTATGAAAACACTAATAGATGAATTTGGATGGAATGCTGGTAAAATCTGGAAGACTCTCGATACAAAAGGTCCATTAAAAGAGGAAGCATTACGTCAAAACACACAACTAAAAGGTGACGAACTCTGGACCGCTATCGGCTGGCTCGCACGAGAAGGCAAGATCTGCCGAGAAAACAATATGTACAAACTCGGGCAAACCAACTTAACCCCAAAGATTGGTACTGATGCTGGGAAAGTCTGGAATACCGTCGCTAAACAAGGTGAAGTGGATATCTCAACGATAGCAAAACTTGCGCAGATCACCGAGGTTGACGCATACACTGCCCTTGGATGGCTTGCCAGAGAAAACAAAGTCAAATGCCAAAAAATTAAATCAAAGGAACCAAAAATTAAGGTTACTTTAAAATAATCAATTTTGTCACTCATTTGGATAGACAGGAGTAAAACCTCCTATCTTCTTATCTTTCTGTTTTTTTTACATTGGTTTATTACACCATGAAGTCACATGATGTATAAGGTTGTGTATGTCTATTGGCATGCCAGATTGAAAGTTTCTCCTAATACAATCATATGAACAGGTAATGATAAAATGATAAAATTAAAAAATAAATATAATATATTTGAACTGAAAATTATATAAACTTTTTATGTATACATTGTTCCCGGGGCTTCCATGAAAAAAGTAATTCATTTTATTTCTTGTATAATAATTGTTTTTATTTTGATCTTTGTTTCGACAACATCTTCAAAACAATTTATTAATAAAGAAAATAAGCAAATTCAGCTTATTGATTATGATCCACTCATAGATATTAACATCACTGTTGATATCCAAGCGATTAGAGCATTAGATAAAATAGACCCTTTTTCCAAGGCTGATTTTTTTGTTAAAATGTTTATCAACGATGTGGAATTTACAAGTCCAGTCTGGAATAATACAGACTATTTGTATAATTGTTATACGGTCACAACAGATGTTCCAGATGATAAGAAAACAGTAGATGTGACAATACAACTATGGGATGCTGATGGAGATGACAACAAACAATGTGATATCAGTAAAGACCCAAATATCAATGGATTAGGGCTCGATATCCAGCTAACATATGATGTCAGCATCGGGCGATGGAGCGGGGATAATAATAATGCAGACGTTACAGGGTACGGTAGAGTCAGCGGTAGCGCGGATGGGAGTATCTACAAAGACGAAAACGATTGTGAATTGTGGTTTTCTATTCATCAAAATGATTTTGATAACGATGGACTCCCCTATTGGGTAGAAACAAATGTCTATGGTACAGACCCAACAAAAAACGATATTGGCAGTGATGCTGATGCAGATGGGATCCCAATTGAGTGGGAGCACAGGTATGGTTTCAATCCATTCGTATGGGATGACCATGAGAATATCGACCCTGACCGAGATAGTATAAACAACATTGAAGAATACAAGACATACAATTTTGGTTCCGACCCGTTTAGAAAAGATGTGTTCCTTGAGATCGACTACATGCAAGAATCAAATGGTGAGATACGGAATGTATCACAAGAAGCCTTAGAGTTGGTTCAAACCCCTTTTCATAGAAGAAACATCGTCTTTCATTTTGATACTGGTCAACTCAATGGAGGAGAAATAGTCCCCTACGATGCTGATTGCAACTTTGAGGAAATCCGAGCTATCTGGAACAACTATTTTTTACATAATAATTCAAATGATTGGCGACGCGGGGTATTCCACTATGTTATTTTCGTCCATGATCAAACCCCGAAAGGATACGGGTTTAGTGGAGATGTCGCTCCCTACTGGGGATACAACCCGGGTACAGATGCTTTTGCGATAGCCAATACACTTGTAGAAAAAAAAGCGAAGCTGCCCTTCAAATCAACAGAGTACATCACAGCATCACTGATCATCCATGAGATGGGACATAATTTCGGGATACGATTCGGAGAACCATTCGGATGCGATAACAGATTGACAGGCAGTCCGTTTAAACTCGGTTGGTACATCTGGGGAAATTATAAAAGTATCATGAATTACCGATACACCTATTCCATCCTGGATTACTCAGATGGTTCTCATGGTAAAATCGATTATGACGACTGGGAAAATATCGATTTGACCTATTTTGAAAAACCAGGATAAAGACACAGTCGGACTCATCACATAAGATACGATTGACAGTATCTGATGCAAAACTATATAAAAGACTGGTTCTTTAAGGGTCCACAAGAGAAGAGAAAATAACATTTCATTTTCCAACAAATACGGATTTTTGAAATTTATTGTTTTTTCTTTACAAATATGCCTCCACCTATGGAGAATTAACTATGAACCCAAGATCAAATAACCAAAGAAGAAGGAATCAAGAATCATTTACAAAGACTGTCATTCGATGTAACGTTCTACAACGTCCAGTCTATGAACACGAACACTGTGCGCAATATTCGATACGAACAGGCTCAGACGCACAAAAGAATTGTAAGAACTGTAGCCATTCGTTTTAGATACGAACACACATTTTGATATCTCTTTTTTTTGAATCTAATACTAACAGGAGGTGAATGTACTATGAAAGGAATTGTAAAATTTTATGATATCCGAAAAGGATTTGGTTTTATCCGCGGCAATGATGGACATACCATCTTTGTCCATAAATCAGCTATCCCGTTTTTCGATATTTTCCTACTCCCTGGTGAGAATGTCGAATACCAGGTTGACACAACTGACAAAGGACTGCAAGCAGTCAATATAAAAAAACTATAAACAGATTTTTTATCGAGATGCTTCATCTTTTGGTAGATGAACAGGGTATATCCCTTGTTTATGTTTCTGGGCGAGGTTCCGATAAGTCTCAGCGTTGTTTCTTATGACATCAATGAACTGCGGGTCTTGTTTGATGACCTTGCCTGGAACACCCAGGACAAGGCTATGCTGAGGAACGACCATATTTTCAGTAACCAGAGCACAAGCCCCAATGATAGAACCAGACTGAATTTGTGCGCCATTTAACACCGTTGCTTGAATACCGATGAGACAATCATCTGCTATGGTCGCCCCATGAATCACTGCTGCATGACCGACCGTGACATTTTTTCCAATGTTTACCTGATGATCAGCGTCAGTATGAAGAACACAGCAATCTTGAATATTCGAGCCATCCCCAATCACAATAGCGTTTTCATCCCCACGAATCACCGCATGAGGATACACCCCACAGTTCTTCCCGATTGTCACATTTCCGATAATCATTGCATTCGAAGCAATGTAACTAGATTCATGGATTTTTGGCATAAAAGGATAACCTCATCGTAGGAAACATAAAAGCATGTCTTATAGTTTCTCTCGTCTGTATTTTTTTCATATAAAACAAAATGTATATAATCATCAAAAGCATGCTTCTCTTTTTGAGTGTGAACTATTTGAGTGGCATTGTTTCGTCGTTCGGTGAGCAAGCAGGAACTGTTTGGCGAACCCTTCACGAGAAAGGAGATTTGTCCGAATCAGAACTTCTCTCGTTTACGCAATTAACAGATAAACAACTTCATGCAGCCATAGGATGGCTTGCCCGTGAAAACAAGATACGCAAAGAGAACAACACCTATCTGTTAGGTGAAACGAATCTTGCCCCTACGATTGGGAAAGATGCTGGCAAGATTTGGCGGACATTGGAAATCTGGGGTGAAGTCGACACACAGTCCCTCTCACTATTATCTCGGATTATCGAGCAGGATGTTTTTACTGCGGTAGGTTGGCTTGCGCGAGAAGGAAAAGTCGATGGGGCGGTTCGAAACATCGATGAGAAAAAGATACTCTTTTGGTTAAAATAAAACAAGTAGAACTCTTTCGTTAATCTTTGTTTTTTCTCCTGAATATCCCTTTTATTTTATCACCGATTCCACCGCTTGATTCAGACTCATCAGAGTTCTTATGTCGAAACCTTGAAGTGATATGTTTGAGTATTCCTTTGATGCCTTTTACCGGTTCATCTGCTTCCTCTGTTCCTTGCCGGGTCTTTTTTTCCCGTTGANNATGGCAATTTCCTCTGGTTGTGGCACAGCTTCCAGTAGTGGTTCAAGCTCTTGTATGTCATTTTTTTCTGGTTTCAAAAAATCAAACCAATGTGGTTTTTTCTCGGATGGTATTTCAGGTTTGTCTATTTTTTCCAAAAATGATTTTTTTGTCTCGTCTTTTTCCTTTAACGGTATTTCTCCTACAGGTTCTATGGGTCGTCGTTCTTCAGCAGCGCTATCTGGTATCTGCACCGAAGGTTTTATTTGCTGTAGAATTGTTTCAATTCTATCTGATTCTTCTTTGGATTTATCAGGATTCTTGATTTTCTCTTCCACTGATTGAACTTCGTGAAATAGTTTTAGTATTTCTTCGTGGGTTTTCACCTTTGAAGAATCTTCATTTTGGTTGTCCACGGGATTGTTCGCTCCTCACCGTTTCCTATCTGAATTCCGTATAAGATAACTGATTAATATAAAAAAACCTATCTCTTTGTTTCAATCCTCTCGAGTCGTTGTCTGAGAGGGTTTTAGATTACCTGTATTTTCTCGTATCGCAGATTCGATTCGTCGCAACATGGACAGTATTCTTCTATAATGATGAGCGAATCGATTTTGCGTACGGGAATTTGTTTCATTTCTTTTTTACATACTTTACAGTAAATCAAAAACAATGCCCCAATATATATTAGGACCAAGTAATATATAAATATTTCCATAAATATTGGTATTTTCTCCTGGAAAATCATTCGAATATCATTTTAATCGATTTCCTTTTACCACCTTTACTATCGCCTGATATTCAAAGGGAACATGACAGGCTGCTCTCACAGAAATATCAAGATACCCTTCGTAGATGCCATTTTCTAATTGAATCTCCAGGTTCACTACTGTTTTACCCTCATTGTCAGAAACACCAGAACCAGCACCGCCTAATCCTTTAACGATCGCAGAAGCACCACTTAGAGGAAATCCATCGGAATCGTTTACGAACACAATAAAACTCACATTTTCTGGGTCGCTGCCTTGCACGATTGTCACTTGCGGAGATATCGTAATCAACATTCGATGAGGAAACAAGCAAGGATTGAGAATCGTAGATAGAATCGCGATCAGGGCGATAGATCCGATGATTAGTGATACCGTCAGACGCATGGGAAGCCCAAGCACTGCGGATTCATTCTTCATAAAATAGTGTATCTTTTTTCGATTCTTCATAATTCAACCTCCCAGACGAAACGCAATCGATAAATATATAATGAAATATTTAATTCTTTGTAATAAATCTGGGAGGTTTTATGAACTTTAGAAGAATTCATTTGCTATGGATCGATAGAGACGCTGTCGTTGGTCAACCAATCAGTCTTCTTATGGTTCTCATCGTTGCTGGAATTATCACCACCTTATTGTGTCTCTCCATCCCCTATCTTAT
Source organism: Euryarchaeota archaeon UBA33 (assembly GCA_002506745.1). Lineage (GTDB taxonomy): Archaea > Thermoplasmatota > E2 > DHVEG-1 > DHVEG-1 > SM1-50. Next base: position 2,161 of record DAYE01000031.1, on the reverse strand, counting down.
GAAAGAGTCGCAAATACAGAACGTCGAAGGCGAAATCGACAGGATTCTGATAGAAGCGACAAATATGTTTGAATATGCTGATAACGGGTCTCTTAGGACCATATCTGTCGAGTTCCCATCATCGTTACGATTTGTCGTTTTTGGGCAATTCCCACGGAATGGTACCAATGAACCAACAAATCTCACCCTCGACGAAAATACCGCCAACAACTACTACTATGTGATGGACGACGGAACCGTTCATCCGTTCCATTCCAATGCTCGGTTCTCGAATCACAACATGACACAGATGGCACTCTTTCATTCTGGAGCTTACGACATTACTCTGGAGTTATGCCAACAGGAGGGGAAGACCTATCTTACGATGCAGTAACGATACAAAAGGTATCATGGGGTTAACATTGACACAAGTAGGTCTTATCCTTGCGACAGGGATTCTCCTTACTGTCGTCTTATCCTTTGTTTTCTCCAACGATTGGCAACGGACCGCTGAACTTCAATCACAAGCGAGTAGTTTTTCAAATCTTCTTGGAGATATCGATAACAGCTTCTTCGAACGTACGAGCAGATTCCAATTCTCTCACACCGACTATGCGTATTCTGTGACGATCTCCACAGAGTACATTCTCATTACTGCAAAAGGATCATGGGCTGGTGACCTTATTGTGACAAAAAAATTATTTATTCCGGCCTGGCCTCGTCTCCCTCAACAGAACTGGACCACTGGAGAAGACCTCCATTCCTATCTGAATAGAACCTGCGGTCATCGGGGAACGCAAAATGATTCTATACCTTCTGAAAATTTCACTCAACTATATCAAGAACAAAACAACACGGTGTCTCTTTTTGCGCTACATCCTTTAAAAATCCTAATCAAAGAACCGGTCTTCATTGAGAAAGTCACTATTTTTTATGATCAAACCAAAAAACATGATTTTCTCCTCCTCTACCAATTGGTATAAGGAAAAATGCATCTGTACCATGTATCGCTTTTTACAGAGATGAGCTCAGAACGGTGGTTCTTCTCCTAAAGACCACTTGCGTAGAGCAGAGGAAAATACCGTCATGGTTATATAGGCAATGTCCTATTCTTTCCCCAGGAAGAGAAACATATATCGGGGAGGCAGCATGCCATGTTTAATGCCAAGATAAAATCAGATATTATAAAAGGAATCATCGATGTAACATCACCACTGGTAAACGAGGCGAAATTCAATATTACCTCAAAAGGAATTTCGATACGGGCCGTTGATCCTGCGCATGTTGCAATGGTGGATTTAGAACTTAAAAGCACTGCGTTCGAGGAATATACAGCAGATGATATGGAGCTTGGTATCGACCTTGATAAACTCAATGGGATTATGAAACTAGCAAGTACCGGCGATACAATTTCTATGGAATATGATGAGGAATCAAACCGTTTAATCGTAAAAATTGGTAACCTCGTACGACGCATGGGTCTGATTGATACCGCAGGAATGCCTGATTCGAAAGTCCCTCACCTTGATCTCCCCGCAAAAGCTGTCGTGAAAGCATCAGAGTTGAGCAAAGGAGTACGAGCCTCAGAAGCGGTCTCTGATCATCTCGCCTTAAGCGTTGACAAGGATTCCTTTGAGCTGTTTGCAGAAGGAGATACTGATACCGTTAATCTCAAACTCCCGAAGGCCTTGCTGCTGGAGCTCCACTCACCAGGGAAATTCAAAAGCCTTTTCTCAATTGACTACTTCAGCAACATGATTAAACCTGTGAAAAGCGATGATCCCATCACCATCAACATTGGCAACGACAACCCCATTCGCGTCGACTTTGATTTCGCAGACAAACACGGGCATGTGACGTATCTCCTAGCACCTCGAATTGAATCAGAATAAAAATCCAGTTTTCTCACATCGTTTAAGAGGTGCTCTGTATCGTGAAAGGTACCAGACGACATCGGTACATAGATTTTCATATTGATTCGAAAGAACAGATTTTTAGTATCAGCAATTCGGAATTCCTCCAAGCACTTCGACAACAGACTTTTNNTCTTACTATCAATAAAAAAAATTGGAACGAAACCTGTTTCGATCACGACCCGTTCGACATCTGGGACGATTCGTGGACTTGGAAATAAAAAACAAACAAACGGGCAGTAACACAGAAAGAAACCTTTTTTTCAATT
>DAYE01000004.1 GCA_002506745.1 Euryarchaeota archaeon UBA33 | reverse complement strand
TGATGATGGAAAGGCTGGCGTCGATGTGCTCGATTTCAAATTTACTGATGGGAGATACGTATTTCAGTTGATTTTCTGAGGAGTACTTATAGTAAATTTCTGCAAGCCCATCGATACCAATATGGGTGAACGGATTGGCTCCGACCTCAACAGCTTGTGTATAAACTTCTTTAATCAACGGGGCAGCGAGATGACTCCCGGATAGTACAAACAAATCGTTTTTCTTTAGACTTAAAGAGTGATGGACTAAAATATTGGCAAATTTCTCTAATCGTTTGTCAATCATACTTTATTCCCAGTAGGGGAACAAGTGAAATGATAAAAGAGTTTCCTGTCGGTTTGGCATTGCACTTTTAATCAATAATAAGAAAGTAAGGAAAATCAGGCAGTAATAGCCAGACTTCCACTTTCATTATTCATTATAAGATTGCTTCGTTAGGTTTTACTGAATTGCCGCCAGGCTTTCAACTCAGCAGACCCAACCCTACCACTACTACTCGTGTCGGTCTTCAAGATGGTACCTGTGGGATCCCTAAACGCCGTGTACACGCGATACGTCCCTACGCCATGTTTCAGATCCGACGACCTGATCCTCCCATTGAAGATCCGGTCAAGAGCAAGCTGACTGTTGATGTCTATCGTTCGTGGGAAGGGCTCATCCACGGTAGTGTTGTCCAACACCCAGACCCCGGAGTCATAATACTGCACTTGAATCAACAGATATCCTTTGAAGCAGGTGGAGCCCGTGTTCTTGATTTTCGACTGGTTCCGGTAGGTGATCACAAGCTTGGGCTGATAATGCCCACCCATATCATTAGCGTAGATCGTGACGTACTCATTACCAGTCGGGGTGTTCCCGTTGATGTCCCTGCTGCTCCTGAGACACAGCTTCGTCAGCCCGGTCCGGTTCAGCCAGCTTTTCCCATCATTGTTCAGGGTGATGTTGTTGCATCCATTGACGAACATACTGGTGTTCAACATGCCTCCATTCCCGGAGTAATGGATCTTCCCGTAATCACCGGTCTGCAAGGGACTGTGCGGATAAATCGGCAGCCCGTTCTGCACGGTGATCTGGAAATCCGTGGCGGAGGAATCACCGGATTTATAGAGACCCAGGGTCGCGTTGTCAATGTAGGCGTTTGAGGGAAGCAGGGTGGTGTTGAAGAAGAGGAACCCCCGGTAAATATAATAGGTGGGCAGCGGGATTGTCGTTGCTTTTTTTTGCCCAATTGTCAGGGTTGTTCCTGAGTCGTCGACCGTGCCGGTTGATGCGGTCCATGCGGTGTTGTAGTTGGTGCTTGATTTGTAGATGTAACCATCGTTGATGGTGGAATAGATGGTGAGCGTGGGATCAATCACCACCGGGAACGCCATCGCAGTCAAATCCGTGACCTTCAACCCGGAAAGGAGATAGGTGTTGCCGTTCAGATGGATGATACGATATGTTAACCTCTCCCGCACGGATTCGTTGTTCATCTCGTATGCCTCACCCAGTGGTAGGGCGCAGGTGAACTGCCCGAGTAGGTCTTTGAAGTCAACCCCGGTGTCGGAGATCGTGACGTTCCCCTCCAGCACCCCTGAACTGTTGCAGAGGTTGAGGTTCTGATGATCCAGTTTAGTGATAAACACGAGATACGAACTCCCATTGTTAAGCCCGTACATCGACGGTGGATGATTTTGTAACACTGTCTTTGTCGCATTGCTTAACGTAATCTCTTCTTTGAGACCAGTGGTGCCGTAGCTCCAAGTGACGTCGGTGCCTGTGAAAACATCCTCATAGGTTATAGAATTGTCGTTGGTTTGTCCTTGGCTGCTCTGCACACTTTGTAAATATTGGTACGCCCAGTTGCTCGCTGGATCAACATACCCGACTCCCACAAGCTTACTTCTCACTGCATAGATGGCAGGGTCATCAGATCGGTTGTACGTGAACGCGACCGGCCATTCGCTCTGCGCATTAGATTTAAAGTACACGCCATACAACCCATGATCGTTTCCGTTACGATATCCATACACGTAAGCAGGATGATTACTTTCGAGTTGTCTCATGGTATTGTTGATCGGTGTCCACGTGCCATTATCCTCCTGGTAGTTTATTGGTCCAGTGGAGACCTCAAGCATGTTCTGCCCGGTGACCGCGTTGTAGTACTCGTCCCAGGTGAGATCCCGACCAACCAACGAATAGTTCTCCGGTAGGTTCGGCGGATCGGTGATATTGATGTATTGGTTCCCGGTATAACTGTCTTGCAGGGTAGCGATGCTGATGGTCGCATTTACAGAAACATGGAAATGATGACCAGCGGAGCTGTTGACGTTACCCATATTGTCGATTACCCAGATTGTATACTCGTAACATCCTAAAAACCAAGTAAATGGATACACATACTGGTAGGTATTTCCTGCTGTATGGGTCATAGTATAATTTATTGCGCTGAAACCACCTCCAGGGGTATCAATATGGACTTTGACCTGGTTGACACCGTTTGGAGCAGTGACATTCGCGCTGATCGTGACATTGAATCCATATCCAACAGTATGCGGACTTGCAAGGACATCGGATATCCGTGGGAGAGCAGGTGTGTAGCCACAGTAGATGGAATAATACCGGGATTCGTTGATAAAGTTCCCCTGGATCGGTGGATCCCCGTACGAGTGGTTGTAGTATCTTCCTGTTCCACTGAAACCTGAGTCATCATATGACACCCAGGAGTAGGGGGAGTCACCCCAGCAGGTGATGATATATTGGGTGCCTTTCACAAGATGCGGTTTCTCCCCGGTGAAGTTGAATACTGCCCACCAGGTGGACGGTAACTCGGGATTGCCGGTTGGGAGCGGCTCCCAGTCGCTGGTGGTGTTCCCGATAAGCGTTCCATTGCTTGCCTGGTAGAGCATGCACCGGTACGGCCCTGGTGACATGTATGCTAGGTTGATATGTGCGGTGATGTTTTGTGCTTCGCCGTATTCGTTTGCGGTGAACACGGAGCCGCTGATATTATCATAGACACATTTGTGTGAATGCCCTGCTTTTGTGTACCCGAGTGGATGGTAGAGATGGATCCAGTTTGATATGTCAGTGGTATCATTATAATATGTTTCAGATGAGCTATTGTATACGATTTTGTTGATATATCCTGTTGAGTTATACAATTTGAAGCTCACGTTGTAATACGCGTCAACGACTGTATCAGGGATGGTGAAAATGTAAGAACAATTTTGTATCCCAGAGGTGACCGTATAATTAACACCCCCCGCATTCTGAGTGACATTCTTTTCTCCATTGATATTGTAGCCGAGGTCAAGCTCAACCCTGACTCGATCGCTGGGGAGGACAGAATGGATGGTGAAGTTCGTCCGTATTGAATCCAGTAGGGTATCACCGTCGTTCGGTGAATCAAACGGAGTGAAGGTGACGTTGCTGAACCAACAGTCTGGATTCACCGTGAAATATTTTGTCACGTTCCATGCTAACTCGAATGTCACATTGACGTCATCGCGATCGATATGTGACAATGAATCACCATCTGCGTAATTGTTGCCCGCTCGGTGCCATCCATCCCAACCGCGGTCTTTATCAAAAAGGATGGTATTTGAGCAGTTATTCTTCCATACGAAGTCTTCCGCACCTCCACCGCTTCTAATAGCAACATTAAAATCATACTTATTTTCAGTTCTTTCTTCATAATTTGTTTGGCTGGCGATAGTTGAGATAAGGTTTTTCATGGTCACATTCGTTGTTTTTATTTCGGTTTGTAATTTTGATTGTGATAGTGGGTCGATTAAATCAAATCCGAGTTGATCGAAGCCTATCCAATGAATGTAATTATATTCTCCAGCATCTGTCCCATTCGGATGAGTATCGACAAAATGCTGAGCGCCTCTCATACCATATTCTTCTCCAGTTGTAAAGAGAAATGTTAGATTGTATTTTGGTGTGATATCGTTGTCTTTAAAGTATTTAGCGATACCGAGAAGAATAGCTCCCCCGACACCACTGTCCCCCGGTGCCTCAGAGAACCATCCATCGATCCTGTTGCTTAAAACCACTATTTTATCATCAGGACTGTGAGAGATGTTTCGGTACGCAACGACATTATTACTAATGACACCAGGATGATCCTCAGTTTGCTCATAAAGATCTTGATCTATAAATCCACTTACAGTTGCAGCGTCAATATTATCTCGTAACCATTTAGCGACCGAGGCGTTAACGGAAAGCATCGGGACCCAATAAACATCTAACCAATATGGAATATTGAACCACATCCAAGCATGGCTTGTGGGAAGCATGAAATGAGTATCTCCCGGACCTGCAATAATGATACCTTTACAGGGATTATCTCGGTGACAACAATTGTAATAATAACACCTACGATTTTGAAGAAAAACATTACTAAATCCATTGTCGCCAGTTGATTCATTACTTAGATTCATTAAACCAACCCATGCGTTTTCACTTATTGGATTATAAGATGTATTGAAGAAATTCAGAGTTTGTGTCTCGTTATCTATCATGGCAAAATATTCCGATCCGTTTCCCAAGTCATTTAATAAGAGTGATAAATTGGTATTTGTACATCCGATCCGCGCAAATGAACAATTTTGATCCGCTGCATTTTCGAAAGTGTAACCTCGATTTTGGTCGTGTATTAAAATGCATCCAGTTGCTTTGTCTGTAATGTTCTGTATCTTTGTTTCGCAGGAGGTTGTTTCATTCATTAGAAAGACTGTGTCATTTTGATTTTCCGGTATTGATTGATCATCCTCGATATATTTCACTGTTCCAGCAAGCAATCCAGGAAAGTTATTATTTAAAACCGTAGTACTGATGCTATAATAATAGGATGCATCTGAAAAAGGATTTGTTATAGGGTATTTATCTAAATTCCTAATCCTCACAGACGAAAAATGAGTTCTATATTCTTTATTATAATTAGGGAGGAGTCCTATTCCGTATGGGAACAATTCTGGATAGGGTATATATTTATACACAGAACCTTGATTTTCTAACGTTAAATTGTAATCGTGTATGACAATCTTAGTGGAATATTCTTTGTCTATATACTTGCCTAGTAAAACTTTACCTCTAGGTCCGGAAACATATCCGATTGGTAATAAAGAATATTCTGTAAGACCACATGGATTATTTTCTCCTTTCATATTTGGTTCTAATATATTTTCAATAGTGTAGTCTTCTCCTGCAGTTGCCCAGCTACGACCTTTGGGTATGCCGTTTTCTCCGTTTTCGGACCAATTCACATTATGTATTACATTTGCAAAATCGTTTGTTAAATTCCAGACATAATCATTATCGAGGTTTACTACTTCGTTTGCTTTGACGATTTCATTGTGTGAAAATAAAATAGTGGTCAAAGCATTAGAAATCATCAGCATGAAGATAAATATTCCAACTAATTTCTTTTTCATATAAAACCTTCCTCTCATTTTTTTAAGTAATACGAATTAATAAATAATTTAAAATATTTTCCATTTATTCTAAATTTAGAAATACAATATTAATAAGTTTACTATATATATGTTAAGTAATTATAATAACGTAATAGAAAAGATTTTTAAGGAGTTCTCAGATATTATCATTAGGGAATGTGAAAAATGAAAACAATATGGTTAAAAATTTCAATAATTATGATTTTCGTTATAGTGTGTAATCCATGTGTGAATTCGTTTGTATTTGAAAAAATTAAAAGAATTCCTGCTGACCAACTTGAATTAATTATTCCGAATTATATGAATAATTGGCAAGTTAATAATAATAATTCAATACAAATTGTTGAAAAAGTTTTCCCTTATTTTAAGCAGAAACGGATGAATATCATAGAATCAGATGGTGATAGAAATGCTTCAATGAATTCTGTTTGGCCAATGTTAGGACATGATGGATTTCATACCTGCCAAAGCCCATTTAGTACGGAAAATAATTCTGGGGTTGAAATCTGGTGTGTTCATGGAGTAGAAACTGGTGCAGTTTGGGGTTCAGCGATTATAGACAACGATGAGATTGTTTATTTTGGGACTAAAGGCGCAGATGGTGCTCTCTATGCTCTTTATCCGAATGGAACACGGAAATGGCGTTATGCAACAGCTGGAATCATTTGGGGAACTCCAGCTCTTGCAGATAATGGTACAGTCTATTTTACAACATGGGGTGCTTATCACTATTTCTATGCATTGAATCAAAATGGAATATTAAAATGGTTATTTGCTCCTGATGGTAGTTCTGCTTCTTCTCCATCAATTGCAGAAGATGGAACGATTTATTTTGGAGATGATGATCATATCATTTACGCGATAAATGCGGATGGAACGGAAAAATGGCGATATACCACTGATCATATCGTGATGGGATCCCCAGCAATAAGTCAAGATGGTACAATCTATATTGGTTCTGGTGACCATTACCTCTATGCGTTGTATCCGAATGGGACTCTGCGTTGGCGATTTGAGACCGGTGACGAAATCAAAGGATCATCATCCATAGCACCAGATGGTACTATTTATGTTCCTTCATTTAACGGATATTTCTATGCTATTTATCCTAATGGGACTTTAAAATGGCAGGCATCTACTGGTGATAGTATTGCTGCCGCTGGTGTTGCACTTGCGGAAGATGGTACTATCTATGTCGGGACGGAACAACTACGCGCATATAATTCTGATGGCACTTTGAAGTGGATTACTGATGTACAAGGTTCCATCTACGGGACTATCCCAGCAGTCTCCGCGGACGGGACGATCTTTGTCAGTGCAGGTGGTTCCTTAGTTGCTGTGAATCCAGATGGATCTGAAAAGTGGCGTAATCAATTGACACTTGTTCAGATCAGATCCTCACCGAGCATAGGTCCTGATGACCGCGTGTACGTTGGCTCGGAAGATGCTGAGCTTAGCCCTTATGGATATCTTCATGCATTTGGTATATTAGATCCAGAATCACCATCTACCCCGACTATCTCTGGCAAAACAATGGGAAAAATAGAGAAAACGTATGACTATACATTCACTTCGACATCACCAATAGGTAATAACATTTATTATCAAATCGAGTGGGGCGATGGAACGAATACTGGTTGGCTTGGTCCGTATAACTCCGGTGAATTAATTATAGTGAATCATTCCTGGTCTGAAAAAGGAACCTATATCATTCGAGCACGAGCGAAGGATACTGATAACCGCTGGGGTCCTTGGGGAAACTTATCAGTGACCATGCCCTATGAACCACCTCATTTCCGATTGCTTGAATGGCTGCTGGAACGATTCCCTAATGCATTTCCAATACTCCGATATCTCCTTGGGTTTAATCAATGAGGAAATAAACATATTTATAGGAGAACATTGTTATAAAATTGTAGAAAGGGGGAAAGCAACTGAATCGAAAAGGATTAGCTGTTGGCATAATCGTGCTGTTTATGGTTTCATCAATACTGCCAATGAGCATAGGCTCTAATGTAATTAGAGTTGAGAATGATGAATCTGGTCAAGAAGAGCAATATCAGCAATATATGAATGATTGGTTTGTACACCTGGATAATTCAAATAATACTTCTATAACTTATGGTTCTGTTGTTCACAAAGAAGTATCGGATGTTAACATAAATCATCAAAGTTTTGAACCGATTGATGGTCCAATGGATTCCGCCTGGCCGATGCAAGGACACGATGTCGTTCACACCTGTCGAAGCCCCTACAGTACAGAAAATAATCCTGGGGCAGAGATATGGCGTGTCCGTGGTGTTTATGGAGGTGAAGTGGAGAGTTCGGCGGTTATAGATAACAATGGTATTATCTATTTTGGGACGATGGGTGCTGACTCTTCGTTATATGCACTGTATTCGAATTGTACGCAGAAATGGCGTTTTCACGCAACTGGTTTAATCTGGGGGACTCCTGCTATCGCTGATGATGGTACTCTGTATTTTACAACGTGGGGTGCTTATCATTATTTGTATGCCTTGAATTCAAATGGAACAGCAAAGTGGTTATTTGCTCCGGGAGACAGTTGTACGTCTTCTCCCTCTATCGGTGAAGATGGAATAATTTATTTTGGTAGCAATGATCATTTCATTTATGCAGTCAATCCAAATGGAACAGAGAAATGGCGATATACCACTGGTGACATCGTGATGGCATCCCCAGCCATTGACCAAGATGGTAATATATACATTGGTTCTGGTGATCATTATCTCTATGCATTATATCCAAATGGAACCCTCCGCTGGCGATTTACTACAGGCGGCGAAATCAAAGGAGCAGCATCGATAACTACAGACGGTACCATCTATATCCCCTCTTTTGATGGATACCTCTATGCACTCTACCCGAATGGAACGATGAAATGGCGGGTATCGACGGGAAGCAGCATTGCTGCTGCCGGTGTCGCCCTGAATGAAGATGGAACTATTTATGTTGGCACTGAACAGCTCCGAGCAGTCTATCCAAACGGTACGTTGAAATGGTGTTCGAACGTGCAAGGCTCGATTTATGGAACCGTTCCTGCGGTCTCTGTAGATGGTACGATTTACGTTAGTGCTGGCGGCTCCCTCGTTGCGGTTAACTCGGATGGAACCGAAAAATGGCGAAAACAACTGACTATCGCTCAGATCATGTCCTCACCCTGTATAGGCCTTGATGGTCGCGTGTATGTCGGCTCTGAGGATTACGGGCTTATGGCCTATGGTTATCTTCATGCGTTTGGTCTTGGTCCCTTGCGTGCCGAGGCAGGAGGACCATATAAAGGATCTGCCCTTCTTCCTACCACGCTTACCGGTCTTGCGTTCGGCGGTTTTCCTCCCTACACGTATCACTGGGACTTCGGTGATGGCAACACCAGCGACGAACTACAACCAACATATACCTATGCCTACCGAGGTAATTACACAGCGACGTTTACCGTAACTGATGAGCAGGGAAACCAAAGCCAAGATACCACCCAAGTCACCATTGGTTACCCACTCCCAAAAATATCGATTGTTAAACCTCAGAATGCTGTGTACTTGTTCAACATCAAAATCCTCCCCTGGAAGAATCCGGTCGTCTTCGGAAGAATTACGTTCGAAGTTGAAGCATCACAAGTTGAAATAGGAATCGACCGCGTAGAGTTCTACTATGATGGAACATTAATGCACACTGATGAACAATATCCATACCAATGGCTCTATACCGGACATGCACCACCAATACGCAAAACAATCGCGATCGGTGTCTATGACTCAGCAGGAAATCTAAACCATACTGCGATAACCATCAACAAGTGGTTTTAATATCTTAGGAAATATACAATTACTGAAAATATTTTTAAAGAGGAATTTGCATATAACAATTGGGAGAAAAAAAAGGATGAAACACAAATGGTGGACGATCAGCTTATTCATCATCATAATATTATCTCAGACTTCATCTACGATATCTATTGTTATACCTACGTTAAAAGATAACGATGATATGCAAGAAAAATTCTACAAAGAGTATGAGAATAATTGGTATCTACAGACGAAAAATTTAAAAAATATAGAATTCCAAAATACTCTAACTTTTGCGAGTAAGGATATACACTTATATGAAAAGAACCAAATTATGTTCGAATCATTTTCTCGATCAACGGATGGAGTGATGAATTGCTCTTGGCCAATGTGTCTGCACGATATTCATCATACGGCACAGAGCCAATATAGCACTGCTAATAATACTGGAGTGGAAAAATGGCGATTCAGAACAATAGGAGATGGCGATATAGAAAGTGGAGCAGTAATAGATAAAAATGGTACTATCTATTTTGGCTCTTTAGGAAGCGATCGGAGACTTACTGCACTTAATCAGAATGGAACATTAAAATGGGCGTATCAAACTGGTGGTCTTGTTTGGTCAGATCCAGCGATTACTGAAAATGGCACGATTTATTTTGGTTCATGGGATGACTATTTATATGGAATGTACCCAAACGGCGCAGTGAAATGGCGTTTTAATGCAGGAACAGATCTTGCGTCTTCTCCAGCGATTGCCGATGATGGTACGATCTATTTCGGAGGATTCAATGGCTATATTTATGCAGTAAACCCGAATGGGACGAAAAGATGGTGGTACCCCACCGGAAACCATATTGTTTCAGACCCCGCGATAGGCAATGATGGTACTGTCTATATTGGCTCAGGTGATTACTACGTTTATGCATTGTACCCAAATGGGACGTTTCGTTGGCGGTTTGGTACTGCCGCAGACATCAAAGGAAGTCCCTCCATCGCCCCTGATGGAACCATATATGTACCTTCCTTCGATGGATATCTCTATGCGTTATACCCTAATGGCACGATGAAATGGAGAGCCAGTACAGGAAATAGTGTTGCTGCACGATCTGCCGCGATCGCATCTGATGGAACACTCTACGTAGGGACAGAAATCCTCCGTGCATTCTACCCAAATAACGGGACATTAAAATGGATTTGTGACGTTGGAGGAGATGTGTATGGTTGTTCTCCTGCAATCTCCAGTGATGGTACGATTTATGTGAGTGCAGGAGCAAGCCTTGTCGCAGTGAGCCCCGATGGAACCGTACGATGGAAAAAGCAGATCACTGATGTTCACGCACGATCATCACCATGCATTGGCGAGGATGGCACGGTCTATGTTGGCTCCACGAATGGAGTGAATGAATGGTATGGGATTCTGCATGCGTTTGGCTCCGGTGAACCAAAGAAAATTGAGATCCAACAGCCAGAACCTGGGAGACTCTATCTTTTTAGCCTGGATATGGGTAGGACACTATTGGGAAATACAGTTATTATTGGCTCTGTCAAAGTAAAAGTTCAAGTCTATTCCGAAGATCAAATCGAAAGTGTTCATTTCTACGTCGACGGAACCGACCAATACAATGTGACGAAACCACCATATGAATGGAATATGAACCACCGCTACGGAAAATTATTCCCCTTGAAACACACGATAACGGTCACTGGTTTTTACAAAGGTGGCTGCAGTTGGAGTGAATCAATAGACGTGATGTATTTCCATTTTTTTTAAAATATCTAGATGAAACCAAGATACACTTCAAACAGTGATAATATAAAAAGAAAAAGAGAGCAGAAAAATTCCGTCGAAAATACCGTTGAGATCCTCGTCGCTTTTTTGGATGTTTTTTCTCCGTTCATAACCACTAGATCATACCCGCATTTCCAGGAGAAAAATCAAGTCATGGTTTTAATAGTTTTCTGTGCTTTATAATACTAGCCAAATCATAAAAAAGATCATTGTGATAGTATTATGATTATTTTAGATACTGAGGAGTAAGTTTCTCTAAGTGGCTTTGCACTTACTGTCAATAACTAAAAAAAAGTGTAGCTACTGAGCTTCTTTGGTATTATTTACATCTTTTTCATCTGCACTTAAAATCAGGGTTCTGTACTTTTAATCGGTGTTCCAGATAATCTTCATTGCAAAACCGATCGATTTAGATTTTCTCCCAGTCCTTTAAAACGGATGCCCAACGATATTTATTAACCTCATCAATCTCATCAAGTTTTTTAATGATGCGCTCGTAGCCTTTCATCAGGGTACGCGTCGATACCTTCACCACGAAATCATACTTCCCTGTTGTGATCGTCACATGCGTGACACCACGGATATTCCATAATTTCTGCATCGTCTCCCGCAACGGACGACCTGTTTTCACAGTAACGAAGATATATGCTTTGACAACGGTAAGTGCAAACGATATGATACCCATCACAATCATTACTATTCCAATGACTTTAATGATAAGCATCACAGGATCGGTGGAAAAGTCAGTAATAACACCTAACTGGAGTAGAATAATTGAGAAGGGGATTGCAAAGATAATCGTGGATGCGCGAAGTGCGTTGTTGACACTGGCTTTTCCCATACCAAGAGAACGAATATACAAGACATACGCAAAGAACGTTGTACCCATGGTGAGTGCGAGCAAGAGGAAATAATACGGATTAATTGATGTTGTAAATGCAGCGATGAGATGACCACCGCTCGTGAAAATATCAAAGATGAAAAGAATGACAGTAGTAAATATACAGGAAAACACAACGTTCCATAAACGAATATTGATAGAGTCGTTCGGTTTATTGTGAATTCTCATTATTTTTAATTTTCTTTGATAGATAGAAAAGACAGCCCAGGTGGGGTTCACCACAAGGAACACGATAATGATCGGAAGCCACTGAAACTCTCCTGTTAAACTAATTGATGCGAGAATCGCCCCAAAGGTCACAATAATCGAAGATTGAACTTCAACGAGTGTTGGGACGTCTTTTTCTGTAATCGATTCCATAAGGAGGAGATACAAGATGACTATTTGAGAAAACGACAGGATCACGGATGGATCTTGAACAGTTGACACGATTGCGCAATACCCGACGGTATTGATCGCGTTCATAAGGCCGGCAACAAGATGGTATTTCATCTCGCTTTTCTGCACCAGACGCACTTGTTTAAACGAGGGATCAAGGATTTTTGCTCCGACACTTTTCCCTTTGTATTTTATCGAAAGAATCAGTGAAATCAAAAAAGTAACTATAGCTCCTACGAAAAAGAGAGAAAAGGCAAACGCCCAAGGATCGAATTTAAACGCTGATTGACCACCAACAAAACTATCAATCCCCGTGACTGCGGCAGTGATAAAGGAAGAGGTGATCGCCAGGACATAAAACAG
>DAYE01000058.1 GCA_002506745.1 Euryarchaeota archaeon UBA33 | reverse complement strand
CGCTTCGTTCCTTCTTTAAGGATGATAATTGGTTGCTGTCCTCCAGCCATCATACAATTTGCCTCCTTTTAATTCTGTTTAAAAGTAAAAACAGCATACGAACACTTCTATATAAACGTTACGGTTCAAGCTGTACATCCGAATGAAAAAATCTTCTAAGAACTACAAGTTCAACTTCCTATATTATGCGTACTACCAAGGTTTGAATATTAAAAAAAAGGAGAGAGGATATGGAGATTGTCTCCTATTCTCCTAGCACGTGTGTATCAAAGAACCCGATGATCCCAAATGGTCCGATATACCCGAGTTTATTGCTTTGGGATATGACGAACTGTTCTTGAGAGGTGTACAGCGCAGGGATGAAGGTATCCAGGGTTAAGGAGAGGATACAACGGGTCGTAAAGGTAATCTGTGTATCAGAAATGTTTCTATCCTTCAGAAACCCTATCAGGAATCGTTTCCCGAAACTTTCTGCATTATTAATCCAGATCCAATGCTCATCAGTCCATACCTGTCCAGACTCGTCATAGACCCGTGCACGGATCATCTTGTTAATGCCAAGCGTCTGGCCACCATCAGAGCTGCGGTCTGCACGGGGCATCTCTGAGATGTTGCAGAGCCATTCAAAGGGCGGTTCAGTATCTACGTATGGGAGACCAGGGTGCTGTCCGAACGGCTCTATATCGAACTCAACACGGTCAATGATCCCATTATCGGAGGCGTTCGCCCGGACCCAGAACGGCAGGTTGACCTGCTGTTCATCAACAGGTTCGGTAATTTCCACGTATGGTCGTTCTGCATCGATCTTAATCAGTATGGTATTATCCGGTTGGGTGTTATCCTCACTGTTCCCAGAACGGTCCACTGACCAGAAGGTGACCTCCCAGACCCCCATCCATTGCATTTCCTGGGTCACCACTAGAGAGATTCCGTTCCCTGTGTCATATTCTTGTGTTTGCTCATCATTCAACGTGTAATAGGTATGGTTCACACCACTACCAGTCCCCTCAGGAAGATCATACGAGCTGAGCCAGACGGTAAGCCCTTGGCTGGTGTACCATCCGTTCAGACCTTGCGTGCCTGCGATATGATCAAGAACAGTCACTGGTGGCACCTCATCAAGACCGATGAACCGGACGTTCCAGCTTTCAAGCGTCGGTGAATACGAAGGGTTACTTCTCGTGAAATTCGCCCGGAGCCGCAAGGGGACAGGATCAAGTGCCTGCAGGGACTGCCCAGGGCTTACTCCAGGGAGAAGAACTGTGCTTCCCGCCCCATTTAACACATCAAAACTGATTGTTCCATTGAAGACCGCATCGAAATCAAACCATGCCAGGAGATTCTCCGGATCAATTGGAATAGAGGTGATCTGTGCCTCAAGCAGAAGCACTTTTTCATCCCCAATCGAGTAGGTCATCTCAGAACCACTGGGGATGTTCAACCGCCAGAGGTTTCCAAATGAATCTACTGAAATGTCATTCCATGGATACGGATAGTAGACTCGGATATCCTCCCAGGTCACAAAGACCTTATCGTCTCCAACCGCCATGTTCGCCCAATCCGCCTCCGCAGCGGTACTAGCTGAGAATTGTACATCACCGGTGAACACCTCCCCTTCAGAGGATATCAGTTTCCCCCAGATTAAACCTGATCCCCCGGAAACACCCTTGCTGTTGTAAGACACCAAAAACGAAGAAGTCAGGTACGGGACGATATCTGTTCTGACAAATTCCCCAGACTTGATTTGGAAAATCGGCACAACAACATTTCCGGCATCATCATAGAGGGTTCCCCAGATGTTTCCCCACCAGTCGTCAGCGCTGATGTCATCATTGTTATAGGTAATCAGATACTGCTGGGTCGGAATGGAGAACTCCACGCAGGGGAAGTTATAATCCATACTATCGGTACCTATTGCAATGGTGATGGTGTTTCCGATTTGCGTCAGTGAACTATCATATAGCCCCGCTTTGATACTAAAAGGTCCATTATCAGGAGTAATACCCTCTTCCCAGACAATCATGTACTGCGCGTGAATCGGATCGAATGCGACCCATGGCTCGCATTGGGTGTTGGCTGCGGTGCAGATGTTTTTCTCGCCGCCGACCGGGTTCCCATTACTATCATACAATCTTCCATAGAGATTATAGTTCGTCTCCCCGTTCCGAGCGTCCTCCCAAACGACGCAGAACTGGTTGTTCACCGAATCGAATTGGACGTTGGCATCTGCTTGACAGTCCGCTGCACTACAGACGCTGATGACGCTGCCAAGCGTTAACTGATTGCCGTTTCGAACCACGGTTCGTGCTTTGATATCCTCGGTCGTGACACTTGGATTGGCGACGGTGTCATAAAGCTCCCAGGCGACAAAGAACTTCCCCGCCCCATAGTCGATCGATGGGTTCTCATTTCGATAGTACAGCGTGTTATCTGTATAGACTAAGTTATCAAAAACCACCCGGGTCCCGTCTGAGTCATACATGGATGCTCGAATCTGCTGTTTGAACCCAAAGGTATAGGGTGGATAATATGGTTGTCCTTCTTCCCAGCAAACCAAGAAGTCATTATTGCCGAAGCTCACATCTGAATCCCAGGCACCCTCGTTATTCCCATGATAGGAGATCTGTTCATCGTTTGGCCAGTACTCTTCCCACACGGTGAACACCCCATAGAAATTGCTCTGGCTTGTCGCTGCTGGATTCCCATAGAAGAGGTACATGTTGCTTGTCCCCATGGGAGCATAGGGGATCTTCACCCAGACTGTTGCACTGCTCGCATCAGAGGTCTCTACCCAATAATTGCAGGTCACATCCCCACTGCTGTCATGTTTGAAACGGATATCACCATAATCAGACCGCATATCAGCATCATACGGGATGAGAAGACGAAGGGCATAATCATACAAGACCTCCCCGGCGTTGTTCGTGATGGTGATCTGTTTCAGCCGAGTCCACATCGGATCCGTCCAGAGAGGATAGGTATCCTTCATCCGCACCGATCCACCCACAATCTCATAATTATACGACATCGAGGGGTCTACCTTTGTCGCATCGTTGAACAGATCCTCCCAGGTGTAGTAATTATCCTCAAGCAAGGGCAGGGGAGATAATAAGGATGTTTTCGATCCAGAAACATCCAACGGGTCATATGAAATCAACAATGCTTGAGCCGCAGAAAACATCATACAGATGACGAGGAACAAGACCACGACTAGCCTACCATATTTTTTCTTAGTTGTATTTATTGCCATGCTCATACACCTTTTTTTTCTCCACCGTACCTAGGGCCACACCTGGTACCAATTATAATTCAATAACGCATCGAACGCAAGGTCGCCGCTCACTTCGATGACTGGCCAGATATGGAACCCATTCTGCCAGTACCATTCGACGCAGATATACACGGCGAAATTAGATAGGGTGATATCCGCACCCCACCGGTCGATGCTTGATTCGTCCTTGTAGACGAAGTCCAATCCGATCTCCTTGAGATTCGGCTCGTTGGTTCCTTCATTGATCTTGAAATATCCTGGGTCTTCCAGACTTTCCCCTTGTTTCCATTTCCAGCTCATGTCATAATGGAAGTTGTCACTGAGGACGACATATCCGTTTAAATCAAGCCGTCCACTGAAGTTATCCAGATGGATGAAATCAATGCGCATATCAGCGTTCTGCTCCAGATCAATAGTAAACCCACCGGATTCACCAAGGGACCAGTCCCCTGTGAAATCAACGATCTCGCCATCGAGAGCGATGGCGACACTGATATCATTTAATGCATCCAGTGAACCGGTAAGTGCCAGACTTTCGATCTGTGGTTGAGGACCTGAGGTGTTCAACCCCCATGCTGCCTCAAAGTTCTGGGCTGAGACAGTACTGGCACCGATGGAGAGTGAATTACCGGTCGCCGAATTCCCAACAGAAAACACGTTGCCTAGGATATCATGGGATGTGTCAAATTTGAAGTATCCATCCTCCGCTATCTTAAAATCCGTCTGTGCGTGACCATCGCCGATACTGAAGACGTCACTGAGCGTGAGGGTATCGAAGACGAGGTTGAAATGAACAGGGTCTGGGTACTCACTAGCGGATGACCGCTCCGCCCGTCCGAACCCCTGGAGTTGATTCCACCAGAACGTCCCGGTGGCATACGCGTTGGCTGGGATATCCGTGATTTGAACCAGGGGTACTGGAACGTTTGGAAGGTACAGGTCCAGTTCGTTGAAATTCGAGTCCGCCTGCCTCTGGATTTTCCCGTACACGTAGTTGTTGATATTGCTAAAGTTATTGGCATCAACATACAGCGTCGCCTCAGCACTGACCCGTTGGCTGTTGATACTGCCCGCAGGCACTCTCATGAGGGCAACGCTTGGATCCGTAGGGTCAGATTTTGGGTAAAACACGGTGATATCACCTAGCGAGCCGCTCTTTGTCAGATCAACATAGCCGTCCGCATCGATCCGAAGCATACTGCTGTTCTGTATGTTCAGGGTTGCTTTTGCTTCCAGTCTTCTGGAGCTGGGGATGTTGTTCACTTGAAGGAACGGCACATCCTCATCCGTGGGATTTCTCAGTTTGGGATAATACACGATTAGTTCATCTATCGGGCTGCTCATGGTCACATCCGCGTATCCTCTGACATTTACGTAGAAGAGTTCCCCTTGGACGAATCTCACCTCAAAATCATCAAAGATCTTCCATTCATAGGAGAGAGTCATCGGTAGTCCATCGATGCGTACTTTCTGGCTGAACCAGGGTGAGTCGACAATGACTGCGACATCGAAGATTGCGTTTGCCTCATAGTCGAATCCATGGGGGTCTCTTCGTAAACCAAAGCTCATCCATCTGCCTGGTTGTGCCATGGTGTTATCGATTTGATCAAAAACAAGGGAGAGGCTGACGCCATCCCCGCCTCCGACATGGATATCGGATGAGTACGTAATCGTCGTTTCACTGGTATGTTGGCTTTCTGAATCAAAATGATAATAGATATACCCGCCCAGGGGGATGAATTGAGTCGTCAAGGTGACAAAGGGAGTGAACTGTACGGAGAACGCGATGTCATATTTCAGGACGTCGGTGCTGCCGTTATAGGCGCGGAACCCATAGAGCAACTCCAAGGGGTCTACACCGCTTGGCTCGGTCTTCATGACCTGCTGGAAGATGGTTGGGCTGAAAATATCATCTTTCGCAAACGCAAACCTCTTCTCGACATATTGTGGTATTCGTTGGCCAGGCGCCGTACGATATCCAACCCCGACAGAGATGTAATCGTTATCCGCGGCTAGCTTCCGGGGATTCTGGGCGAGTTGACCTTGCTGCGAATCATCTTGAGTTTGGCGGATGAAATGATTCAGGAGGTTGAGGAGAAGGACATGGCCGATCTGGGTACTGTACTGTATTTTTTGTTGTAAGATATTCAGGAATGATAAGAATGGTTTGAGTGGTTGTGAACTCTGTCGCTGCTTGGAATACAGTTGATTGCTATAAGAGGAGAATTCATTGTTTTCGCTATACGCGTTGATTAGTCCCCAGTTCACATGGATCTCAGACCAGACCTCCAGTCCTGCGTAAAGATCAGAAGGCCCGTTGTTGATCTGTCGTACCCGAACCATATCCTCAAGGGATTTGTGTTCCACATTTGTTTTCGTGTTCAGGATGCTTTCCCAATAGAAACCGAAGGAAACTTTGAAGTCGTCCTCGGGGTCGCCATCAACGTTGAAAAAGACGTCTTCGCAGTAAAAGGGGTGTTTGAGGAATTTTTGTTTAAAATCGTTGATGGAGATGTCGAGTTTTTTTTCAAATGCGTCCCCATTGTATTGTACATGAATCCACCATTCAAAAAGCGTACTGGCGGGTTTAATCCAAGGTACCGTTATGGCTTTGTCCAGGTTTTCTTGATCGGTATTGTAGGGATTTTCCTCCATGTTGAGGTACGAATACACCGATTTTTTTACTTGTTCCATGGTCGTTGAAGATGTTTTTACAGCTGTCGTAAGATTTTGAGAAACTATCTGTCCGGTGTTTCGGTCAAAAGTATTGGTCAATGAAGCAGCAAATCCTGACATGCTAATACATGTCATTACTGTTAGAACCACTACTAACAATCTTTTCATTTGCATATCACCTCTTCCGAATTATATTATATACCCTTTTTTCTGCCCGCTATATAATTAGGATGATATAGTATATATAAGTTGTTGTCTTCTTTTTAGCTATTTCACCCATTTGTGGTCATAAACCAACCTTAACGTTCAGGATCTTTAACACTAAAGTATATGAAACAACAACAATAAGGAAAACAATTTGACTTTTTTAAAAATGAAAAACGATAGCCACCACAACATTTTCATAGTCTCACATGATGTGCGATACCAACGGGGAAATAGTGTAAAAAACACTGGAGAGAAAATGACCATGGGTAAAACAATCATCCAAAAAATTTTCGAATCTCATTCGAATACTACCGCAGCTATCAACGATATCATTGATGTTACCATCGATATAAGAGTAGCCCGTGATTTCGGCGGGGCGAACGTCGTCAAACATCTTGAAGAAAACCATCTATCCATCCATGATCCAAAGCACACGTTCTTCACCTTTGATTGCAACCCAGGTGGCTGCGATCAGAAATACGCGGAGAACCAGCAACTCTGTCGCGTGTTCGCACGAAAATATGGGGTAAAAATCTACGATATCAACAGCGGGATTGGGACGCATCTTGCCTTCGATGAAGGACTTGTGTTTCCTGGTGATACCTTCGTGTCAACCGATTCCCATGCGAACATCCTTGGTGCACTTGGTGCCTTTGGTCAAGGCATGGGAGACATCGATATCGCCTATGCGTTCGCCCATGGAAAAATCTGGTTCAAGGTTCCCCCCACAATAAAAATCGTGCTCAAGGGGACGCCAGCGAAAACCACGACGCCGAAAGATGTCGTTTTAAAAATCAACAAGGAACTAGGGGCGAACGGACTGCTTGGGTATGCTGCAGAGCTCTACGGCGTCTATGTTGATTCCTTGTCGCTTGATGGAAGGATCACCATCGCTTCGATGGCAACGGAGATGGGCGGCATCATTATTCTGATTCCTTCGAACATAAAAATCATGGATTATTATCGCAGCACGTTTGGAATCACGATCAAACCGATTCAGCCGGACCCTGACGCTTTTTATGAACGGACAATCGAGATTGACATCTCAGATCTTCTACCTCAGATAGCACGTCCTGGTCATCCTGAGGACGTCGTCAGAGTCTCAGAGGTCAGTGGTATCCCTGTGGATTCTGGGTTTATCGGATCCTGTACCAACGGCCGACTTGAGGACATGCGGGCAGCAGCTGCGATCCTGAAAGACAAGACCATCGCACCAGGAAGAATCCTAAAAATCGTACCCGCCACGGACATGATTTGGAACAGTTGCCTCAAAGAAGGGCTGCTGAAGATCTTCAAAGACGCAGGGGCACTGGTCGGCTCTGCCGGCTGCGCAGGCTGCGCTGCTGGTCAGATCGGGCAGACCGGGAAAGGAGAGGTGACGATCTCGACAGGAAACCGGAACTTCACAGGAAAACAAGGGAAAGGTGATATCTATCTAGCATCCCCGCAGACCGTCGCCGCATCGCTTCTGGCCGGTTACATCACCACGATTGATGCGATCCCAAAGAAACCTGCCCCAGTGAAGGTCGAAACAACACCTGCTAAAACTACCCTTGAGAAGAAAAAAGAACAACGGGTTTTTCCGCTCGTGGTGGAAGGCAGAGCATGGGTCATCCAAAAAGACAACATTGACACCGATATGATCTACCATAACCGCCATCTTGCGATCACGAATATTTCGGAGATGGGACCATATACGTTTGGTAACCTAAAAGGATATGAACAGTTTGCAAAGGAAGCAAAAAAAGGAGATATCGTTGTCGTCGGAAAGAATTTTGGCTGTGGGAGTTCCCGACAACAGGCAGTTGATTGTTTCAAAGCCCTTGGAATTAGTGTGATTGTCGCAGAATCATTTGGTGCTATCTACGAACGCAACGCAATCAACAGCGGAATGCCTATCCTTATTGCAGAGGGGATTTCAAAAAAACTGTATGACAAAGACGTGCTTTCTCTTGATTTTACCACTGGTCAGATCACCGATAAGACCCAGAAAAAAAGCTTTAACGCAAAACCATTTTCAGAGACACAAAAAGAGATTTATCTGCGTGGTGGATTGTTAGGAGGATAGAAAAAATGGACATGACGTTTGCAGAAAAGATCCTTGCAAAATATGCTGGTGAAAAACAGGTGCGACCAGGTCAGATCGTGACTGTCAAACCAGATCATCTGCTGATGCATGATAACGCAGCACCGATTATCTCAAAGATACAACCAGAACTGAAGCAATACGGAATCTACAATAGAGACCTCCCTGTCATCGTCCTGGACCATGTCATCCCGGCGGCCGCTGAAAAAAACGCGCTGCAACATAAACAGATCCGTGAGTTTGTCAAAACCTATAAAATCCCACATTTCTTTGATGTCGGGTACGGGATCTGTCATCAGATCATCATTGAAAAAGGATTAGCGTTACCAGGCACGCTTCTGCTGGGGAGCGATTCTCATACCTGCTCCTATGGAGCGGTCGGTGCGTTTTCCTCAGGGATTGACCGGACCGAGGCAGCAGCATTATTGCTTACCGGGGAGACCTGGTTGAAGGTCCCCCAGAGCATCAAAATAACATTAAACAAAAAGCTGAGACGTTTTGTGACAGCTAAGGACGTGATCTTATCGATCATCGGTGATATCTCAGCCTCCGGTGCTGATTATTGCTCCGTGGAGTTCCATGGGGCTGTTTCACAATTCTCCGTTGACGAACGATTCACCATCGCGAACATGGGGGTGGAGATGGGGGCAAAAAACGCCATGTTCCCCGTCGATGAAATCACCATGCAGTACCTCAACTCGATTGGCGTACCAAGAAAAAAATACAAACCAATACACCCGGATCCTGATGCGACCTACGACCAAGAACTCATCTATGATTTAAGTGCCATAGAACCAGTCGTTGCAGTACCTCATAGCGTTGATAACGTCAAACCAATCACGGAGGTCGAAGGAATCGAAATCCAACAATGTCTCCTTGGGACATGTACGAACGGTCGGGTCTCTGATTTTCAGGCTGCCGCAAAAATTTTGAAAGGAAAAAAAGTCCATCCGTCTGTACGATTGTTACTGCTCCCCGCGTCACGAACCATCTACCTTGACGCGATAAAACAAGGGTTTATCAAGACGTTGGTGGAGGCAGGAGGAACCGTCCTGCCGCCAGGATGCGGGCCCTGCTTAGGGGCACATCAGGGCGTGCTTGCACCTGGTGAACGATGCCTCAGCACCTCGAACCGGAACTTCAAAGGCCGGATGGGATGTAAGGATGCTGAAATCTATCTAGCTAGCCCTGTGACCGTCGCTGTGTCTGCGATTTATGGGAAAATCACCGATCCTCGTAAGGAGGCAAAACAATGACGGTCTGGAAATATGGTGACAACATCAATACCGATATGCTCTTCCCCGGGAAATACACGTATACCTGTTCCACAGCTGAAGAGATCAAACCACATCTCCTTGAGGATTTAGATTCATTGTTTGCGAAAAACGTCAAAGAAAGCGATCTGATCTTCGCAGGTAAAAACTTTGGCTGCGGAAGCTCACGGGAACAACCGGTCCTAGGACTCAAAGCGGTCGGTATCACTGCGGTCGTCGCAGAAAGCTTTGCGCGAATCTTCTATCGGGCCTCCATCAATCAAGGGTTGCTCCTCATTGAATGTCCTGATGCAGTTAAGGCATACAAACAAGGAGACCTGGTCTCCTTTGATGTTGAAAAAGGGACCATTTCCGTCGACTCGAAAACTTTTTCGTTCCCAAGACTCCCAAAAGAAATCCTTGCGATCTGTGATGCCGGCGGCTTGCTACCTTACACGAGGCAGAAACTAAAACTGATGAAAAAACGATAACTTACTGGATTGTAAAGAGAAAAAAAAGGTATAAAGACGTTCTTCTTTGTTAGTCATCATCGTAGATATCTAACGTTTCGAAGAACTCCGGGGTAAAGTAATAACCGCATGCTGTTTTTTCTATGAGCCCTTTTCGTACACATCGATCAAAGAGATCATCCTGAACAGTCACCACCTCTTCATACATGGTTTTGTTCTTTGTTTTTGTTCTTTTTGTGTTGGTTTTCTTTTTCACCATCTCTCTCATATCCTGCTATTGCTATTTAATAGCATGATATTTGTTGCCAGTGAACCTATTTAAACCTCATCTGTGAAAACGACAAAACGATAGAATATCCAAGGAAAAAATCAAGGAGTATCGGTGACCACTAGCTCTAGGGCTGGGACACCATCACTCCAATAGCCCATGAATCGCTGCTCCGGGGTATTCCCAAGACAGTACTCTTGATTTATGCCATAGAATGCATAATCAGTCAACGCATCAAACAATTTCCAGGTGCTGTAGAAATCCATGGCATCGACCAAAGAACTCCCTGGAATACACAAAGGTGCAAGATGATCCGCGACGAGCGCAGGTTCCCCGTGTCGATCCGTCCGTTGAATGATAAAATCCTTCCGATCCAGCGGTATTTGATCAGCGGTGTTAAAAATCGTTTTCCCTGAATAGTTCCCAACAATGGTATCATTCTCCCCCACGACCACTAACAAAAGCGTCGATGCTGAGATATCATGAAAATCATTCATCATCGTGTCAAGACGGATGAACGGCTGCACAGGCATGACCGCTTTCGGGCTTGGAAGACCGTTATCCGCCGCGAGTGCAGCCATCTCAGCGGTGATACCACCACCCAGTGAATGGCCCACGATTGCGAATTTATCAAGATCAGGTGTGACATGATCGCCGTTTTGGAGGATAGCGATTGCTCGTTGTACCGCATGAATAGCATTTTTGGTCGCAGTACGGGTCCCTATGATTGGTGTCAGTTGGTACCGGGGATAAACGACGATATTACCGCGTTTCACTAGATGGATCACCCATTCTTTATAGAAGATAGGATAGAATGCGCTCCATCCATGGTTGAAAATAATGAGAGGCGCTGATGATGGGATTGGATCACTTGGTTCGAAGATCCAAAACTCACGTACACCAAATCCATATCGCGATTGTTTCACACCATGATGAGAATAGTTTGATCCACCTGGACCATCTGTTGGTTCTTGTGGTGGTGTTGGTGGTTCATCCATACCATATTTGGTATTATCATGAGTGAGAGCTTGACAAAATGATCCTGGAAGGAATGTTCCAATTAGAATACTAACAAGGAAGTATGCGAGAATTTGTATTGAAAAAAAATTTTTCATTTGAAACCTCCGTTTCCCCATAGGAATGGAAAGAGACAAGACAGAATATAAATTTATCGTTGGAATATTATGTTCCAAAAAAGGTGTTTGTAAGGTTGGGATGGGGAGGCCGGGAGGAGGTGGTGAGGAGAGATGGGAAAAATAGGGATCGCCCCCCATCATCAAACCTTAAACTTATATTGACTTAGTTAGTATATAAATTTTGTTATAAAATTATCATAAGGAGGATTTCCCTCGATACATCTAGAAAGAATCTTTCCCACATCAAGGGAAAAGAAAGATAAGAATGCAAGAATCCGACAGGAGAAGAACCACTTCTATCTCATCCATTCATGTTTTTTGTTTTATCTGTTATCTATTTCTCGAAGAAAAACAAAAATTCATCATCAGATACCACCCTGACGATAAGATAAAAAAACAGAATTAGCCACCTGAAAGCAGAATAGAAAAAAAATACCATTGATCTATTGTTTTATCTCCTGGATCTTTTTCTCCTCTGTTACATTTCGATATAGACCAAGAGTGCCAATGATCTTCCCGCTTGAGTCATGCCAAGCGACCTTTGTTACTGAATACCAATGTTCAGAACCATCCTTCTCGAGGATTCGCTCGACACAATCAATCATCGATGTCCCGGATTGAACTATCCGAGTATCCTCCTCGGAGGTTTTTTGCGCCTGCTCAGAAGGGAGAAAATCAAAATCTGTCTTGCCCAACATCATCTCAGGCTGAACCATAAACCGTTTTATCATCGCTTTATTCACCAGTACGAATCGATTCTGACTATCCTTAAAACACACCGCATCAGGGATCGCGTCTAGAAGCGTTTGTAACATGGTATGATTTTTCGCAAGTTCCTCCTCCGTATGTTTCCATTCGGTCACATCCCTAGACAGCCCCATCGTTCCGATGATCTCCCCTTCTGCATTATACCGAGGGAATTTCGTAACGAACAGAAAACGTTCTACATCATCACCAAGAATCACTCGTTCGACCTTATTGACAATCGCTTGCCCAGAACGCATGATCGCATCTTCATCGTCATGAATCCTCTGCGCCTGTTCTTTTGATAGGAAGTCAAAATCGGTTTTCCCTCTGAATTCCTCTGTGGTCACATTGCCATACGCAGCGTTTGTTTTATTGACCAAAATGAACCGATGCAGATCATCTTTAAAGAAGATAGAATCGTAAAGATTCTCCAGCAAGGTTTTGAATAATTCATGCTCCTGCCGTTGTCTCTGTTCTGATTCTTTCCTGGCAGTATTATCACGGACAATTAACACAAAATTATCAACCTCGTTATCCTTCTTGACTAAGAAAAACGAGCTGATCTCCACTTCTAAGATCCGCCCCTGGCGATTCTTTATCTCTGTTGAATAACTCGCTGCGACTTTCTCCGAGAGGAGCTGTTCAAACTGCTGAATCACCACAGGAAGAGATCGTGCAGTCAACAAATCCATGTTAAACAGGTTTTTATTCAGAAACGAGGATTTCATGACATCAAGAATCTCACACATGCGTGTGTTGATATCAAGGATATCCCCATGGGCATCAAGAACAAAGATCCCATCGGTCGTATATTCAAACAATCCGTGATATTTCTTTTCGCTCTCTTTCAATCGTTTCTCCTGGTTTTTCCGCGCTGTGATATCCCAGAGTAAAACGAACATCACTAAGGAGCCATCCATCCGGAATATCGAGATATTGACTTCCACAGGAAAATGACTGCCGTTTTTACAGACCGCCTCTGATTCAAACGTGAGGCATCCACGGGCAGCAAGCTCATCACGACATTGTTGCCAATCGACGTCTTTCGAAAGGACGTCCTGCAATGTCAAACGGAGGAGTTCACTCCAATCATAACCGAGAAACTCATAGGATTTTTGATTCGCCTCTTGGATTTGCCCCTCAAAACTGGTGAGAAACGCAGCTGCATTAATCCGCTCGAACAACGTACGATACCGATCATCAGGGGGGGTGACCGGTGGTTTCTCCACTGCGATATTTTCTTTTATTTCTTGCATTCCCATCACTTGATATGCATCATATTCTTAAATCCGATTCGTTCAATAAACAAATATATTGTTTGTATTTAAATTTGTGTTTTATTTGACAACAATCCGAAGAGCATTTTGTTGTGGTGTTACCTCAAAATCAATGGGAAAAAACTGTTTAATGAGCCACATGTTGGTATGGGTATGGTTACTGATTTCTCTGATGAGACAAGCAGACCCTCTTGGCGCTAGAGCAAGGTAGGGGAGTATCTGGTCAATTGCATAGCGATCAAGAGTCGCTCCACTTGTGATTTCCTGGATCAGAAGATTCGCCGCTGTTTCCCCGACTGCTTCAGCAGAGAGTGTTTTTTCACCAAGTACGGTTGACCCAATAATTGTTCTTTCTGATTCGGACCATAAGGTGATTCCTGTACCAGGAGAGGACGAGGGAGCTGCGTCGATCTGGATGGTAGAACGAAGATTCTTTTTCATCGCAGCTTTGATCGCTGCATGTTTCATGCGTATGCTGATATGATCAGGAAGATTCGCACGATGGATAATACCAGACAGTTCAGTAAAACTTTGAGGTTCCTGTGCGGAGAATGGTAGGAGTTTTTTAACAGGATGAATCGTCAGTGATGCTTCCCCACCCCCGGTCGGATAGTACCCGCGTTTAAGTAACTTGATGTCAGTTTTTATCCCAATTTTTGATATTAACGGAAGGAACACATGGGTAAAATAATCCCATGATGGCGCCCATCGTACATCGGTTCCGCCTCGCAGTACGATGGTGAGTGGTGCCGATGAATGAAACGCGCTAAGCAAACAAGCCTGGAATACCAGTGTCATGCTCCCAGCAGTCCCTATATCAAAGGTATAAGTCCCTGGTTTGATGTCACGCGGCGTGAATCTCAGGTTTGCGGAATGAATGGAGAGACCTTCTACCTCTGCATCGCAGATGGTCCGTATACAAGAGAGCGCTGTGTAATGTTGCGGGCGTAACCCTGGGATCGGACGTCCTGCCCGAATATTGGTAATTTCGATTGGCTGCTTGGTAAGAACCGATAAGGCTACCGCGGTGCGGACAATCTGTCCACCACCTTCACCATAGGATCCATCGATTGTTAGCACATTTTTCAACTCTTTTTCTGAGATAGTAGTTCTAAGAGAAGTTCCAGTGCGGCGGCACAACCGCTTTCTTTATTGGTCAGACGATCTCCTGAGAAGAGATATCGTTTGACTGTCACATAGTCCTTGGTTGCTATCGCGATGTACACTAATCCTACTGGTTTGTCATTGGTACCCCCGGTTGGTCCTGCAATTCCTGTCGTAGCAAGACCATAGTCAACCGATGCTCGTTGTCGGATACCCTGCGCCATCACTTCAGCTACTTTTCTGCTCACAGCACCATATTTTTTCAATACATCTTCTGGAACTCCAAGGACCTCTTGTTTTGCCTTGTTGCTATAGGAAATTACCCCTCGATCGAAATACGCGGAGCTCCCAGAAACGTTCGTCAGAGTATGCGCAAGAAGACCCCCGGTGCATGATTCCGCGGTCGCGACCG
This sequence comes from Euryarchaeota archaeon UBA33, assembly GCA_002506745.1. Taxonomy (GTDB): domain Archaea; phylum Thermoplasmatota; class E2; order DHVEG-1; family DHVEG-1; genus SM1-50. Next base: position 1,300 of record DAYE01000058.1, on the reverse strand, counting down.
TCGCTTTTTGTTTTTTCAGTTCATCAGAGAGTTTATTAACAAGTTCAGGATTTATCATAGACTTATTACCACCTCTGTTTTATCAAAATATCTGTCCAGCACTACCATCGATACAGAGCATTAAAACAGCAAATATAAACTTTTATTTTTCATCCTTTTTCGACTTTATCTCAATGTTTTCGAGCTTTATCTCAATTATATTTTTCCACGCCTTTTTAACACGTTGTGAAAAAGTTGGCATTCCTTCACCCCTCACTTACAATTCTATGAACATTAATCGCTTTATAAAACATTTCCTGAAAACATCATGTTATTTGTGCGAATCAATGACAAAAAAAAAATAGATTTTCTGGTAAAGACTATGTAGTTCTTAGAGGTGTGAACCTATTGCAGTCTTTCCTCTTTGCCGTCCAAATGTCAAGAGGTATCGCATTGGGGTATGCTTTGCACTTTCCAGCTATTTTTAAAATTTTACAGTGCATACATTGAGATTCGTAGGTCATTGATTCAGAATAGGTATCATCCAATACTATGTATTCTTTTTTTCTTTTCATTCCACCCCTTGTATCACAAGTCCGCCCATAACTTTATTGTATATCAGTCATAAATCCTCTGTGCTTTGTCCGTTGTAGTGCTTTTAAAAACATATCCTAAGAGTAACAATCATCGGACAAGCATTGACAAGGTTTTAAGACTCAATGTTTTTTTGTGTTAAAGAAATTCTCTCAATTTCGTTTGATCAGGGTTAAGGATATAGTTCGCTCGATTCGTAAATATTATCTGCATCAAGTTTACATCCTTAGCAATCCCAGGAAATTTATCGAATAATATCTCACTGAATTTTTTCGCTTCTATTAGATTCGGGGCTAAAAAAATTACCACCCAGTCGTAATCACCATGAATGCGATGTGAACTCTCAATAATAACTCCTATTGGTGTATACACTTCTTTGAATAAATGTCGTGAAATATTATCCAAAGTGTTACTATCAAATTTTTCGTCTGTTCGTTTTAATAAGAGAATAAATTTTTGAAGATTTTGTTTTTGCACATCATCAACAATAGTATACCCCCAAATCAGATGGTTTTTTTCCATCTGGTTAATGTTTTTCGATACTTTTTGTTTTGAGAAACCGCAATTTTTAGCAATCATATCAATACGTTCGCTCGAGTTTTTCCGAAGCTCTGCAAGAATCTTCATCTGATCTTCTTGTATGCGGACTTTAGAACTTTTTGTCATAACCCTTTCTTCCCCTTAAGTATTACAATTTTGTAACATTTTCTTCTTTAAAAACATATCC
>DAYE01000005.1 GCA_002506745.1 Euryarchaeota archaeon UBA33 | reverse complement strand
GCAAAATCAAGGTTCACCAGACCCGGCATGGTGATCATCTCGGTGATTCCTTTGATGGACCGCATGAGGACCTCGTCAGCGACCTTAAACGCAGCGTTCAACGCAAGGTTAGGGACGATATCAAGTAATTTATCATTCGGGATGACGATAACGGTGTCACACACCTCACGGAGCCGTTTCAAGCCTGCCTCTGCATTGTCCATCCTGACTTGACCTTCGACACCGAATGGAAGGGTGACCACACCGATGGTCAGCGCACCGACCTCTCTAGCAATCTGTGCGACGATAGGGGCACAACCGGTCCCGGTTCCGCCACCAAGTCCACAAGTGACAAAGACCATATCGGAAGGGGTGATAGCATCCCGGATGTCTTGCTCGCTTTCTTTCGCTGCTTCCTCCCCTATCTGAGGGAGTGAACCTGCTCCAAGACCACGGGTGAGATGTCTGCCGATAAGGATCTTATAAGGAGCCTGAGCCAAAAGGAGATGTTGCGCGTCGGTATTAATGGAGATAAGTTCAGCACCGTTGATTCCTTCTCCAAAACAGCGTGTGATAGTGTTCGTCCCTGCGCCTCCACAACCAACAACCTTAATCGTGGTCGTAAGACTCTTGAGCACTTGTTCTAAATCCTCATTATTCACACCTGCGACTTTTAACGTCGGATCACGTTTGGTCGCCCGCATCCCAACACTTTTCTTTTCTTCCTGATTTATCTGTTCTTCAACGTTCTGTTTTGCTTGCTCTGCGATAACCACATCTTCAATAATCTTCTTCATTTATGAATCCACCATCCTCACAATAAAACCCCATCTGTGTAGAGAATTATTTATTTCCCAATATTGTTAACTAAACTCAATTCTTAAATATTTCCAACGAAAAATCTTTATTTTTCACTGAATGAGTGAGATACCCAAGAGAGATTCGGTCAGCAAATGAAGCGTACTTTTCGATGTTATCTGCTGTGATCCCTCCAGATACTTCTATACGGACACCAGGGTTGATTTGACGGATCTTTCGAACGACTTTTTTCCCAGTTTGTGGATTGAAATTATCCAGCATTATTATCTCGACGTTCAATCGAGCGGCTATTATCGCATCCGCTTCATTTTCTACTTCGATTTCGATGGGAGTACCTGGGAGTTTTCTTTTTATTTTCAAAATAGCCTCTTCAATAGATTCAATCATCTTGAGGTGATTATCTTTGATAAGTATCGCGTCATAAAGCCCGTAGCGATGCGGTTCTCCGCCACCAAGAATAATTGCTTTTTTTTCAAACATGCGGAAACCAGGGGTTGTTTTCCGTGTGGCAGCGATCGTCACCTTTGGGTTTATCTTTTCACAGCGTTGCACCATTCTTTTTGTTTCGGTGGCAATCCCACTCATCCTTCCGATGATGTTTAACGCAAGCCGTTCACCTTTTAAGATAGAACGGACCAGTCCCTGAACCTCCATTACTGAATTTCCTTTCCGAACAGCATCCCCATCTTTGAACAGGAGGTGTGCAGATGCCCCTGTTTTCGTAAACACCCGTTTTGCTTCCTGCAGGCCTGCTACCACGCAATTCTCTTTTGCGATGATGACCGCTCGTGCTGTTTGTCTGGTGAACAACGCATCTGAGGTAATATCTCCTTTTTTTCCTACATCTTCACGTAGGAATCGATCGATGTCATCCATAACAATATTTTTTATAGGTAATTCCTGTTTAAAGGTTTTGGGAGAATCCGCACATGAGACTTGGCATTATTGGATGTGGTGCTATTGGGACCGATGTCGCAAAAGCAGCAGACGCAATGGAAGATATCGAGAAAATCTACTTGCATGATATCAATCCTGCTGCGGCAAAGAAGCTATGTTCCCTGATGAAAAAAGCAGCGATTCAACCAGTTGAGGACTTTTTAAAAGATGTCGACGTCGTCTTCGAAGCAGCATCACAACAGGCCGTCAACCAATATGCAGCGATGGTTCTTGAGGCAGGTAAAGATATCATCATTATGAGTATCGGCAGTTTATTTAATGATACGTTACGTAAAAAACTTGAAAACACAGCTCGGAAACAGCATCGGAAAATCTATCTTCCCTCTGGTGCGGTCTGTGGGATCGATGGTGTGCTCGCTGCAAGCATTGAAAAACTCGATAGTGTGACATTAGTGACGACCAAGCCACCTGCAGCTCTTGGGACCACTGTGGAAGAACGAACCGTGATATTTAAGGGAAACGCCCGGGATGCAGTAAAACAATTCCCAAAAAATATCAATGTTGCCGCCTGCCTCTCCTTGGCGGGTGTTGGTTTTGATGAGACAAACGTCGAAATCGTCGCCGATCCAGTTGAAACAAGAATTAGCCATAAGATTCTTGCGCATGGTCGATTTGGGAGGCTACGTGCTGAGGTGGAGAACATGCCAAATCCAAATAACCCTCAGTCCAGCTATATGGCATCATTATCTGCAATTGCTACCCTGCGGAGAGTTCTTGATCCGCTTCAGATTGGTTAAACAAATAAAAGTGAAAATTCAGAATTGCTTCAATTTCGTGAACTATTTATTAGCAATAAAACCTTAATAGGATGCTTCTTTTACAAGGCTGTAGAAACAATGACCTTTGAAATCAAGGAACGAGACGCTGCAGGGCGTCTCTGCCACTTTACAACAAAACATGGGAACGTCACAACCCCAAACCTTCTTCCAGTAATCAACCCGAATAAGATGATGATTACACCAAAGGAGATGAAGAAACGATTTGGTACAGAGATTCTCATCACAAACTCCTATATTATCTATAAAAATCCAGAATTAAAAAAGAAAGCGTTAGAGTCCGGGGTGCATTCTCTCATTGATTTTGATGGGTCAGTTATGACTGACTCAGGGACATTTCAGAGCTATGTCTATGGGGATGTACACCTCGATCCAGTCGAAATCGTTCAGTTCCAACGGGACATCGGAAGCGACATCGGCACCATCCTAGATGTCTTTGGCACCCCTAATCAAACAAAAAAGAAATCTGAACAAGGGGTTCAAGAAACGATCGAACGAGCAAAAAGAAGCATTCCACACAAAGGAGAAATGCTTCTCGCATGTCCTGTCCAAGGTTCTGTATACCCGGAGCTGCGGGAACATTGCGCACGACAACTCAGTACACTTTCAGCTGATTTCTTCCCTATCGGTGGAGTCGTCCCTCTCATGGAGAACCAGCGATATAGTGATCTGGTCCGTTGTATTCTTGCAGCAAAACAAGGCCTAGACCCATCTAAACCAGTGCACCTGTTCGGCGCTGGCCATCCCCTGATTTTTTCACTTGCTGTCGCCCTTGGCTGTGATTTCTTTGATTCATCAGCCTATGCAAAATACGCAAATGATGGACGGATGATCTTCCAATGGGGAACAGAGAAATTCGAAGATCTCCGAGAACTCCCCTGCAGCTGTCCAATATGTTCGAAATATTCCACAACAGAATTAAAGGAACTTGACGAGAAGGAGCGAACCTTGCAGATCGCATTACATAATCTCTATGTGAGTTTCAGCGAACTAAAGATAATCCGAGTCGCATTAACAGAGGGTTGGCTCTGGGAACTTGTAGAACAGCGAGCAGCATCAAACCCATTCCTCTCAGAGGCACTGCGAGTATTACGAGAACCAACTCATCAACAATGGCTCGAACAATATGAACCAACGAGTAAAAAAACAGCGTTATTTTACACGGGTCCTCAGACGATGTACCGCCCCCTGATATTTCGATATCATACACGATTGTTCACGAGATATGAACCATTGTTTCATACCACGGTGGTGTTCCCCGAGGGAACAAAACCATATTCAATGTTTTATTCAAAGGAAATGGCAAACATCCTCAAACAAAAAAACGTCAACCTCGTTGTACGTTCCACGCTTGGTCCTGTTCCCTTCGAACTTGATGAGATGTACCCACTTGCTCAGTCAGTATTCCCCCGCTCTATTGACCAAGAAACCAGGGAAAAAACACAACAAGTCATGGAGCGGCTTCTCAAAGACACAGAGATAATAGTCTGGGATGAACATGTATCGATTCAGTCAGAGGAACCTCTCAAACATCCGATGGATTTTGATAGAAGACGTATCTCAGCGGTTGCAGATATGCAGTTTGGACATGGCGTATCCGAAGCACTTTTTTCTGAGAAGATACACATTATAAAATCAAAACGAACCGGAAAGATCCGAAATATCATATGTGATGGAGCTCATGTGGTTTCAATGCGTGCAGAAGATGGTTTGTTTACATTAAAAATAGATGGTGGTCGCCGGCTACATAAGCGATTGAAATATCCCTTATTGAGAGTGGTGGTGGCTGATGACGCCGTACCGTTTGTAAAAGCGGGAAAAAGCGTGTTCGCAAAGTTTGTCTCAGAATGTGATCCTGACCTGCGACCATATGATGAATGCTTGATTGTGGATAAACAGGATATGTTCTTGGGGATTGGCCGGACCCTTCTTACGAGAGATGAGATGCTCTCCTTCCGTCATGGCATGGCGGTGAAAACAAGGGACTCCATAAGAGAGGAATAATCTGACTCATCCAAAACTATTATTATCTCAAAAGTTATTACCAATTCAGTTGCACTCGAAACAAAAAAAGAAAAATGACGAAAAGGAATGGGAATATGAATAAATTTCAAGAGATCTCAGAACAAATTAAGAACCTAAAAGCCGCCCGGGATTTTTTACAAAAAAAATACGACACCTCTGAGTTTCATAAAAAAAAGGAGAAATTCCCGCAATCTGCTGTCCCACCAGCGCCAGAAGATGAAGAGATCTACAAGTTACTCACCGCGATTCAGCAACTCGATAACTATATCAAGGAACTCCAAGACAAGCAGTTCAAAGTCCTCAAACAAGAAGAATAACAAAAAATTTTGTCGTCCTTTATTTTTTTCTTATTTCCTGCAGCCGTATTTTAATATCTTGTTGAAGTTCATCAGAAATATTTCTCTTGGTAAAGACATCTGCTTTTATGGCAGTTGAAATTTTTGTTGCAAGGAGTCTTGCTATCTTTCCCCGCTCGGTTTTTGGTGCACAGTTTATCATCGGATGCTGGAAGATAACACCGTGTTTTGGTGGTTTTCCTCCCTCTTTTTTAAAACGGAAAAGTGCTTTCTCTGCTCCAAGAAGTTGAATGGTCGAAGCAGGCATCATCGCCATCTTTTGCATGCCACCTGCCAAAGCAATGAGTCGTGCGCCAATAAGTGGTCCGATTATGGTACTAGTATTTGGCGCTATTGTGTTCATGTCCTGTTCGATTTGATCTTGTAATCGAGCGATCTCGTCGTTGACCGTGGACAGTGTTTTTTCGAACGGTTTTACTTTCTTTTTTGAAGTTGGAAGCAATGTCCAACAACTGAGGCGCTCTGATAAGAGATTTGCTGTCTGAATAAGGTCATCGAGTGCATTGACCATCTGTATTAGTTGTAAATCCTCGCTTTGTAATTGTTCATCTACTCTCTCTTGTGCAAGCAACAACGATGCGTCATGCAAAAGAGCATGGGAAAATCCGTAATCCTCTGGGTTTATCGCTAGGGTCCTAAAAAAAGGATCTTCGATAGTATACGAACCAAGTTGTTGTAATCTTCTCTCATTTACGATAACATGGATATTTTTTGCGATCTTTTCTTCTTCAGCTAGGATGGCATTTTTCTCCATCTCGCGTAAACGCAGTACAATCTCTTTTGTTTGTTTTGGGAAGAGAATTTCTTTCTGAACGGTGGTTTCATCACAGAGAAATGTTCCAAACCATTTTGTTATGAGGTACTGGGTCATCCTCATCGGATAAGACATTCTTTCTAATGTACTTTACGATTGACTTTTCATGTTTTACCCTGATGATAAAAGAGATTTTAAATATAGGAACTTGTATTACGTGTGTTAACAAGTATCGAAGGATTGGGGGTTTTTTTATGAAACCGGAAAAAACAGAAAGGATTGTTCTTACAAATGTCATAGAGACTGAGCTCGATATCTTAAAAAGGCATGTGCTTGTTCTTCAAACTCTAAAACTAAATGAACCCGCTGGTATCATTAAATTATCTGAGTTGACCAAGCACCCGCAACATATGGTACGATATTCGTTGCGTATCCTTGAACAAGAAGGACTCATCGAACCATCCCCGCAGGGGGCGGTCACCACGGAGTCAGCTAGTAAAGCAACCCCGATGCTGAAACAAAAATTAAAAGAAATGCAGGAAACAATTAACGAGATTGTCAGAGCACTAGGATAAGATCAGTGTATACAATCTTTTTTTGCCGCGGTAACTCAGCTGGGAGAGTGCACGGCTGAAGACCGTGATGTCGAGGGTTCGATCCCCTCCTGCGGCATACC